>NZ_CAMLIX010000298.1 GCF_946479975.1 uncultured Flavobacterium sp. | reverse complement strand
TCATTTTCTCTTGTTGGCGCAATTCTCAAACCTGCAGGACCATCAGCTACAACCGTTGCAGGAATTCCGAATCTTTCAAAAGCCGCGGTTCCTCCTGCTGCTCCTGGAACTAAACCTTGCTTAGAATCTCCAACGGGACCTGTTAAAACCTCAATTCCAGGCATTCCAGTTCCAATCAATAATTCTACTTTTTCTGCATTGGTCATTTCTTTGATGATCGCATCAATTCTCTGATTTACAGAAAGACGTGTATCTTCCCACAGATCTAATTTTCCGTTTTTATTCGAATCAACAAAACTAAATCCGTTGATTGTAATTACAGGATCTTTTTCGTTTTTTGGTAACTTATTAAAAGACAAGCTCGAAATTACAAGCGCTGTCAAAAGTGTTACTCTCACTGTTTTTGTAACTGTATGTTTCATACTATATAGTTTTTAAGTGGTTTCTTAATTTAAAAATCCTTGAAGTGTCAGCCATTCTTCAAAACGCGTTTCCCAAGAATCGACTGGTAAATTTTGTTTTCCAGTTCCGAATCCGTGACCGCCTTTTGAATACATGTGTAATTCGACACTTTGTCCCGCCTCCAGCCATTTGTTATACATTTGAATACTTCTTGGAGCCAATTTCAACTGATCGTCGCTGGCTGCGCAAACAAACATTGGAATCTTTTTTTCTGGTGCTTTAACGCTTAGTAGTTCTGGTCTTGGTCCGCCGTAAATATTGGCTACAAAATCTGGAAGCTGTGTTGTTTTGTTGTCCAAAACCGTTTCCATTGCAACAGTGCTTCCGGCAGAGAAACCAATAATCCCCACTTTTTTAGTATCTATGCCGTATTTTGAAGCATTGTTTCTAACATAATTCAAGGCGTTTTTTCCGTCTTGAGCTGCCAGTTGAATGGTTGCAAGCGAGTTTTTTTCAAAAGCCGCCCTGTCTTTTAATTTGTCCATCATTTCCCTTGCAGGATCGTTGGTTTCGGTTTTATTCAGACGGTATTTTAAAACAAAAGCTGTAATTCCTTTTTTGCTTAAAATTTCCGCTAATTCTTTTCCTTCTCTATTGATGGATAAACTTTGAAATCCACCGCCTGGCGCAATTACAATTGCCGTTCCAGTATTTTTAACTCCCTTTGGAACTTGATAAACCAATAAACTTGGATCGGTTACATTGTAAACGACTTCTGTTTTAAAAAGATCCGAATACATTTCGGCTTCTTTCTGTGTCCAGTTTTCAGATCCTGGCGCTTTTCCTTCGTATAATTTTATTGTTTCTTGTGCATTTGCAGAAATGCTTAAAAACATAAAAAAGGCTAGTAGTAATTTTAATTTATTTTTCATAGTGTTGTTGTTTTATTTCACGCAGATTTATTGAGATTTTGGCTGATTTGGCTGATTTTATGGTTCTCGCAAAGGCGCTAAGACGCAAAGTTTTATTTAAAAGTTTTCTTTTCAACGTTCAGTTTGTCATTTCGACCGAAGGGAGAAATCACACTAGAAACTCCTCAAAGGACTTGCAATACTGTGTTGAATCCCGCGTGTGATTTCTCCTCCGTCGAAATGACAAAAAATGAGGAAAAAACTTTGCGAACCTTTGCGTAAATCTTTGCGAACTTTGCGGTTAAAAAATCTTTACAAACAAAAATTACTTCTTCTTATAAGCCTCAGTTCTACCATCCTTTATAACACCTTTCCAATTCAAACCAAAAGCAAAATCATACACATTTCCTTCGCTGTCTTTATGTGAAATCATATCAAAAGGAACGTCTTCAAATTGTTTTTCAACCGTTTCCATATTCGCTGGCATTTGAACTGGAAGTAATCCTGAAGGTTCTGTTTTACCTGAAATAATATCTAAAACCGCTTGAGAAGAAACTCCGAAATTCAAAACAATTCCGTCTACCTGCTTTTCAAACTCATTAAAAATCATTGGTTTGTTTGCCGTAACCGAAACAATAACTGGTTTTCCGTTCATCATATCTTTGGTATCGAGAATTGTTCTCAAATCCATAGTGTTGGCGGCAGTAACCGTTTTGTTTTTGTATGTTCTGTCTTTGATTGTTGGATCAATAACCTGATCGCCAGCCGCAATACTTTTTGTTCTAGCTTCTGTTGCGGTGTACGTTCCGTATTGAAGCGAAATTGGCACATAACCGTTGCTTCCGTTTTGCCTGTCTTTCAAATCATAACCGCCTTCTAAACTTTGCGGACTTGTTACAAATACAATGGCAAAATCTGCTTTTGAAGGATCTTCTGTAACATTGTAATATTTCTTAACCAATTCTAAATTAACAGGATATTCCAGTTTCGGCTGACTAGCAACTCCCCACCAATCTTTGGTTGAAGCGGTATAAATCTTCGGAATAAAAACCGTTTTCTTATCCTTTAAAGGTAAAACAGATGATTTGTTTTTCAATAATACCACCGATTTCAATTGTGCGTCATAACCTGCTTTCATAAATTCAGGACTTCCCACAATTGCTTTTGTTTCTTCAACATTCAAATACGGATTTTCGAAAAGTCCAACTCTGAAAATGTTTTTCAATAAACGCACTGCTGATCTTTCAAATCTGGCTCTCATAAAAGGTTCACCAAATTCTTTAACTCCCATTTCGTAAGCAGCTAAAACAGGTTTTTTATCATTATTTCCACCAAATTGATCTACTCCGGCAACAATGGCTTTGTAATGTCTTTCGTCAATAGAAAGATTTTCTACACCCCACGGTTTTCCTGCGAAAATGTTCGGCGTTTTTCCTTCTTCTCCAGTTACTAACCAATCTGTGCAAACCACGCCGTCGTAACCGTATTTGTCTCTTAATAAATCGGTAATAATATATTTACTGTAACCGTTGGCTACATTTTCGTTGTATTTTTTATCCTGATCAAAAGTAATTGTGTAATAAGGCATTACCGCCGAAGCTTTGCTCGTTTTTCCTTTTAATTTGAAAGCGCCATTAATAAATGGATCAATGTGCTGCTGTAAATTATTTCCAGGATAAACCGCAAATTTTCCATACGCCCAATGTCCGTCGCGTCCGCCTTCTTCGGCTCCACCGCTTGGCCAGTGTTTTACCATTGCATTTACACTTTTGTATCCCCAGCCGTCTTTGATTTCGTCTTTTCCGTATGAAGTTTGAAAACCATCAATGTATGCTCTACCCATATCTCTGGTTAAAGCTGGGCTTTCGCCGAAAGTCATTGAAATTCTATACCATCTTGGCTCAGAACCTAAATCGATCTGCGGAGACAAAGCCGTCGCAATTCCTAAAGCACGATATTCTTTTGCCGCAATTTGTCCAAACTGCTCCACAATTTTCGGATCAAAAGTTGAAGCCATTCCTAAACCATCAGGCCACATCGAGATTGTTCCTCCCGCTCCTGCGTTAAATTCAGAAGTTACGTTTGCCGTATGACGCGGATCTGTACTCGTATTACTTGGAATTCCCAATCCTATTCCTTCAACAAAAGCCTGCATTTGGTTGTTCCACAAAGCAGCAACTTCTGGAGTTTCTACACTTGTAATTAAAACATGACGCAGATTATCTTCTTTCAAAAAAGCTTTTTGTTCGTCTGTCAACTGCCAAGGTTTTGCACCACTTTCTGGATATAATTTTCCATTATAATGACCCGCTCTGTAACCGTCAACTGGCGCTGGCAAAGCTTGATGACGACTGTAAAGCATTAAACCTGCAATTTGTTCAACCGACATTTTTGAGGCTAAATCTTTAGCACGTTCATCTGCCGAAAGGCGCCAATCTTCATATTTATCCAGCTTTCCATTTTTGTTTAAATCCTTGAATTTTTTGCTATTTACCGTCAAAATTTGGATGCCAGATTCGGGAGAATATCCCAAATCTGCACCTTTATTATTTTTTACAATTGTAAAATTGGCTTGCTGTGCCTGCAAAGTAACGCTCAGAAAAAAAGCAAAACCGGCAGTTATCATTATTTTTTTCATCGAAATAAAATTTTAGAATCTGAAATTAAGAGAAGCTTCTAAAGTAAAAGGACGAATGTAAGATCCTACCAAAAGCTGGTCGTAATAAGCAGATGCATCTGTAATTAACTCTGCTCCGTTGATTGTTCCTTTTGCTCCAGTTTGGTTTAGGAAGTTTACAGCTGTCAACCCAATATCAAAATGTTTGTTGATTTTGTAATTTACTCCTCCAAAAGTTTCCCATCTTGGCGCAAAATATAAAGCGTTTGTTAAGTTGGCATATTGCTTACTAAAATAACGGAAACTCGCCCAAACCTTGAAATTTTTGTAGGTATAACTTGGATCAATTTCCATTAATACTTTAGAGATTTCCAAAACGTTTTTATCGTTATAAGAATAATTATTTCCAAAAGCAGCAAAATCATAATTTTTATAAATTGGATCTTGAAACGTAATTAAATAATGAAGATTAAATCCTTTAAACGGAGTTGCAACAATATCTGTCGTCCAGCCTAAAGTCTGAATATCGTAAAAAACAGTTGCTACTTGTGACTGTGTTGCGTCTGAAGGATTTACCAAGTTTAATCTCGCCAAGTAATTATTTCGAGTTAAATAAGTTGCCTGAGAAACGATGCTTAAATTTTTCAGATTGTAATACAATCCAAATGCGGCCAATGGACTTTTTGATTTTGCATTATTTGGCGCTACAGCTCCAGAATAACTTTCTAACTGACCATTTTTTTCTGTATATGTAAAATCTGCAAGGATTCCAGCACTTTTCGTTACTTTATAAACTGCATTGATCGAACCTCCTATATGAAACCAGTTGTTATCAAAATACGTTTTCTGACTCGGATCAAAAACTAAATCTGGTGTTCTTGGTGATAGATAATAATCTCCTTTTAATTTATGATATCTTAAATTTACCCCATAAGCTAAGCTGAAACGATCTGTAATAGTCCAATTATCTGAGAAATAACCCGATAATTTGTTTTCGAAACCATTGTGATATTCTCCACCAACATTGTAATTGTAAAATCCGTCAGCGTCTGTGTTTGAAGTACCGCCTGGCGTATTACGAACCAATTTATCTGGATTTGCACTT
>NZ_CAMLIX010000297.1 GCF_946479975.1 uncultured Flavobacterium sp. | reverse complement strand
GAAAAAAAAGTTAGAGAAGAAATTGATTCACTTTCTGATAAATTTAAAAATGCAGATTATGACAAAATGGGAAACCAAGTAAAGTCGGGAGCTGAGAGAATAAGTAGTTCATTTGGAGACTTTGTTATGACGATTTTTAAAATCTTCGCTAAATTTTTAGGAGTAATTCTAATCATGGCCGGAATTTCAACTTTGATCATATTGCTGATTGGCGTTTTTACTTTAGGAACAAATCTTTTTATTGAGTTTCCTTGGCAGAATTTCATTGAAGCAGGAAATTTTCCAGAATATCCGCTTTGGGCGTTTGGTTTACTAATGTTTTTTGCAATCGGAATTCCATTTTTCTTCTTAACACTTTTAGGATTTAAATTGTTGTCTCCAAACTTAAAATCAATTGGAAACATTACAAAATATACTCTTTTAGCTGTTTGGATTATCGCTATTGCAATTTTAATCAGCATTGGAATTAAACAAGCAACTGAAATCTCGCATGATAACAAAACGATCGAGAAAAAAGTGCTGAACATTAAACCAACTGATACTCTGTTTATAAAATTTAAATACAGTGATTATTACACAAAAAGCTTAAATCACCATAGTGACTTTGAATTTGTTCAAGATTCAGCAAACAACGAATTGATTTATTCTAATGATGTACGTTTACACATATTGCATACAGATGAAGCTACTCCGTTTATTCAAATTGAAAAAAGTGCTAGAGGAAACTCTTTTACAAATGCTAAAAAAAGAGCAGAAAAAATTGACTACAAGTTTCAAATCAACGCAAATCATTTAATTTTAGACAATTATTTTCTGACAGATATTAAAAATAAATTCAGAGGACAAGAAGTTGATATTTATATATATGTTCCAGAAGGACAATTGATTAAACCAGATTCTTCTGTTAGAGATTATTACAATTATGATGACGGTTTCTTTAACTTAGATTATGATGGAAACTACATTTACAAAGTACAAGGTTCTAAAGTAAATTGTCTAAACTGTCCTGCAGATCACGATAATGATCAAGATTACGAGAATATAAACGAAGACGTTGATACTGAGATTAATGAAGATACCGACACTATAAAAGAAGTTTCTGTTAAGATTAACGGAAAAGAAATTATAAACGGTAAAAAAACCAAAGGAAAGCTAACCACTGATAAAAACGGAGTGATAATCAAAATTAACTAAGCCATGATAAAAATAATCATTCATATTACAAAATTTGTAGTCGCCACGATTACTGCACTATTGTTCTCTTCATGTAACTTAAACATGAATACAATTGAAGGAAGTGGAAATGTTACAACCGAAAACAGAATTGTTCAGGGAGATTTTAAAAACATTAAAGTAAGCAATGCTATTGATGTAGTTATCGAACAATCTGACAAAACAGAAATCACAGTTGAAGCCGATGATAATCTTCAAAATGAAATTGTAACTAAGGTTGAAAATGGAACACTTGTCATTAGATGTAAATTCAGTTCTTTCCGAAACATTACAATGAAAAAAGTAACGGTAAAAATGCCGGTTATTGATAAAATTGAAGCTTCGAGCGCCTCTTCTGTTGAAACCAAAGGAGTTGTTGAAGGAGAAGATATTATTTTAGAAACTTCGAGCGCAGCATCAATGAACGTAACTATTGAGTCAGATAAAATTGCTGCAGATGCAGGAAGCGCAGGTACTATTAATATAGAAGGAAAAGCGTTAAACTTTATTTCTTCTGCGTCAAGCGGAGGAAGTATAGATGCCGACAAATTAATGGCAAATGAAGTTGAAGCAAAAGTTTCGAGCGGCGCAACGATTTCTGTAAATCCAAGAGTAACTTTGAAGGCAAAAGCGTCAAGCGGAGGAAATATAAATTATACTGGTTCTCCAAAAATAATCGAAAAACAAGCAAGCTCTGGAGGAAGTATCAGCAAAAGCTAAAAGCAGTAACTGTTAAATATAAAAGAAATCATTCATCAAAAGTGGATGATTTTTTTATATTTGTCAAAATCAAATCTAGAATTAATGAAAAAAAGTACAGCGCTGCTCCTATTATTATTTGTTACAACATTGACTTTCGCTCAGAAAAGAGAAAAAATCAAAGGTTCTAAAGTTGTAACGACTTCGGTAAAAGAAGTTGGAAGTTTTGACGCCATTGAAGTCGATGATAATCTGGAAGTTTATTTGGAACAAGGAGAAAAAAACGAAATCAAGATTGAAGCCGATGACAACCTCCACGATATTATCGGAATGGATTTAAGAGAAAAAACGCTTCGATTATATACTAACAAAGAATCTACTATTTTTAAGAAACTAGCCGTTAAGGTTACATATACTAAATCTTTAAATAAAGTAATTACTAAAAATGAAGCTATTGTCTATGCTATTCAAGAATTGCAATTGGATAATATTACAATGAATTGTCTTGATTTTTCTAAACTGTTTTTGAATGTCAATGCAAAGAAATTTTCTTTAATTGCTGACGATAAAACCCGAACAGAATTAAACCTTAAAACTGAAGAAGGAACTTTACAATTGAGTAAAAATGCGGTTGTTAAAACTTTGGTTTCTGCTATAAAATTCAAATGTGATTTGTACCAAAGAGCAAGTGCTGCCATTGAAGGTATCGCCGAAAAAGCAACTATTAGATTGGATAATAACTCGGTTTTTACCGGAACAAAATTCACTTTGAAAGATGCCAACGTAACAGCAGAGAATTTTGCCGTTGGAACTATTTTCGCCGACACTACACTTTCTCTAGCAATTGGAGATAAAGCCGAAATTTCTCTTCTAGGAAACCCAGCAATACAACTGACTCGTTTTTCTGAAGAAGCTAAGCTGCTTAAGAAAATTAAGTAGTTTTCAGTCGCAGTCGCAGTCGCAGTCGCAGTCGCAGCTATAAAATAAAAGTGCCAATCGATATCGATTGGCACTTTTATTTTATAATCTTCTAGTGTAAACTGAAAAACTGAGACTGAGACTGAAAACTAAAAAATTACTCTTTAGAAGCCAAATATCTTTCAGCATCAAGCGCTGCCATACAACCTGTACCTGCAGCAGTAATTGCTTGACGGTATACATGATCTGCAGCATCTCCTGCTACGAATACACCAGCAACATTTGTATTAGATGTACCTGGAGTATTAATAATATATCCAGTTTCGTCAAGTGTAATATAGTCTTTAAAAATATCTGTATTTGGTTTGTGACCAATTGCTACGAAGAATCCAGTTGCAGGAATTTCGATAACGTCTCCAGTAGTTTTGTTTAATGCTTTAATAGCATGAACTACTTGATTATCACCAAGTACTTCAATAGTATCATGGTTCATTAAAATCTCAATATTTTCAGTTCTGCGAACGCGTTCTTCCATAATTTTAGAAGCTCTGAATCTTTCGCTTCTTACTAACATTGTAACTTTTTTACAAAGTTTAGATAAATAATGTGCTTCTTCACAAGCTGAATCTCCAGCTCCAACAATCACAACTTCTTGGTTTCTGTAAAAGAATCCGTCACAAACTGCACAAGCAGAAACTCCACCACCCATGTTTAAGTAGTGCTGCTCAGAAGGTAATCCTAAATATTTAGCCGAAGCACCTGTAGAAATAATTACAGTTTCACAGTGCAATTCGATTGAATCGTTAATCCAAACTTTATGAACACCTCCAGAAAAATCAACTTTTGTAGCCCATCCATCACGGATATCAGCACCAAAACGTTTTGCTTGTTCTTGTAGCTGCACCATCATTTCTGGTCCTGTAACTCCATCAACATAACCTGGAAAGTTTTCAACCTCGTTAGTTGTAGTCAACTGACCACCAGGCTGCATTCCTTGGTACAAAACTGGATTCATATTAGCTCTAGCCGCATAAATAGCTGCAGTATAACCTGCAGGACCAGAACCTATAATAAGGCATTTAATTTTTTCAATAGTATTTGACATAGTAATAGTTTTTTTGTGATGCAAATGTAAACTTTATTATAAAAAATAACGCCGAAAATAAATCTGAAATAGCTATGTTCAAATAAGTTTTATTTATTTTCATTTTTTCCTTTTGTAAATGAAATTAATTTATATCTTTGCATCCGCTTTCGGGCACTACAACAAAATACATCTTCGGGATGTAGCGTAGCCCGGTTATCGTGTCCCGCTCTAAGGCGGGAAGACCACAGTAACGTTTCTAAGCTTAAGCTACGGGGTGTAGCGTAGCCCGGTTATCGCGCCTGCTTTGGGAGCAGGAGGCCGCAGGTTCGAATCCTGCCACCCCGACAAAAGTCGAACAGAAATGTTCGGCTTTTTGTTTTTCATACATTGCCTTCCAATGATTGAAACCATTGGCTATATCCTCAAATAAAGTCGAAACGAAATAAATAGCCACGAATTCACGAATTTTCTTTTTAAAAACTTTATCTAATATTATTCGAATTAATTCGAATGAATAATAGCATAGATTTGAAAAAAAATAATTCGTGAATTCGTGGCTAAAAACTAGCAACCCAACGGTCGAAACCATTGACTGCGTTCCAAACAAAGCAGAAGCTAAACAATTCTCAATTTTTCTTTTTAAATACTTCATCTAATGTAATTCGAAAAAATAACAGTAAAGATTTAAAAAGAAAATTCGTGAATTCGTGGCAAAAAAATCTTTCTTATTATTTCTCCATACTTATATAAAAAGGATAAGATTCACTATTAGGTAAAACAAATTCCTCATCAAAAGGTTGTGTTCCATTAGCGTTATTATAAGATACCACACGTTTTGTTCCAGTTGCTGTACTTCCGCCTGTGTTATTAATAACATTCTGAATATTACCTGAACCCGCAAAACGAGTTATACACATTTTTTCCAATTTCACATTCGGGCTGTTCGGAATTTCAAAACCATTTTTCTTGTTTACATTTCCATCTGTCCCCGTAAATACAGCATAAGATCCCATTCCTATAGTATGATGTTCTTTTACTGTATTAGCAACTTTGAAGGCTGCGTAACCATCAACCCTTCCGCCCTGACTACTCCAGCTTTCTTGATTTGGAGCATCATACGGAGGTTCGTTTTGAAAGAAAAAAGCTCTTCCTCTTTCGCCCAGCCATAATACTTCATATTCTTGAAAATGTTCTGTAAACAAAGCATATAATGTAACGTCATCGCCCGTAACAATAAGTCCGTTTTT
>NZ_CAMLIX010000296.1 GCF_946479975.1 uncultured Flavobacterium sp. | reverse complement strand
TAAAAAACCGTCGTGATGTTGTATTGGGGCAAATGGTTAAAGCAAAAATGATTAGCCAGTCAGAAAAAGAGAAATATCAGGCAAAACCTATCGCTTTAAAATTCAAGTTAGAAAGCCACCGTGAAGGAATTGCAACCTATTTTAGAGAATATCTTCGTGATTACATGAAAAAATGGATGGCAGATAATAAAAAACCAGACGGTTCTGATTACGACATTTACAAGGACGGACTTAAAATCTATACGACGATCGACTCGAGAATGCAGGCTTACGCCGAAGAAGCAGTTTCTGAGCACATGAAAAACTTACAGCAGCAATTTTTTATTGAAATGAAAACCAATAAAAATGCGCCTTTTGTAAACATTACACAAGCTGAGACCGACAGAATCATGATGCAGGCCATGAAAAATTCTGATCGTTGGGCTCAAATGAAAGAGATGGATAAAAGTGAAGATGACATTATTGCTTCATTCAAAGTAAAAACAAAAATGCGCGTGTTTACTTGGAAAGGAGAACGCGATACTACAATGACGCCGCTTGATTCTATTCGTTATTACAAACACTTTTTACAATCAGGTTTAATGTCTATGGAACCTCAAACTGGAGCAATTAAGGCTTGGGTTGGAGGAATCAATTATAAATATTTTCAGTACGATCACGTAGGGCAGGGAGCAAGACAAGTAGGTTCTACTTTTAAACCTTTCGTTTATGCTACTGCAATCGAAGAATTGAATATGTCACCTTGCGATTCTATTCTTGACGGACCTTTCATGATTCACAAAGGACGTCATCACGTAACGGCAGATTGGGAACCAAGAAACTCAGACAACAGATACCGCGGAATGGTAACTTTAAAACAAGCTTTGGCGGCTTCTATTAATACAGTTTCAGCTAAATTAATTGACAGAACAGGACCAGAAGCAGTTGTAGAATTGACTAAAAAATTAGGGGTTAAAACAGAAATTCCTGTACAGCCATCAATTGCATTAGGTGCGGTAGATATTACAGTTGAAGATATGGTTGCGGCTTACAGTACTTTTGCAAATCAAGGTGTATATGTTAAACCTCAGTTTTTAAGCCGAATTGAAAATAAAAGTGGAGAGGTTATTTATGAACCAATTCCAGAGTCTCATGACGTTTTAAATAAAGATATTGCTTTTGCAGTAATTAAATTGCTTCAAGGAGTTACAGAAACAGGTTCTGGTGCACGTTTACGTACTCAGGGCGGTGGAAGCGGTGACAATCGTTGGACGGGTTATCCGTACATGTTTACAAATCCAATCGCTGGTAAAACAGGAACAACACAAAATCAATCTGATGGTTGGTTTATGGGAATGGTTCCGAACTTAGTAACAGGAGTTTGGGTTGGTTGTGAAGATCGTTCGGCTCGTTTCAAAAGTTTAACTTACGGACAAGGGGCAACTGCTGCACTTCCAGTTTGGGGTTATTTCATGAAAAAATGTTACGCAGATCCTGCACTTCAGATTTCAAAATCAGAATTTGAGCGCCCAGCAAATCTTTCTATTAAAGTAGATTGCTACGTTCGACCAACTATTGTGAAAGATACTACACAAACAGAACAAAATACAGATGAATTTGAATTGTAACATAGTTGCAATAACTCTTAAATAATTATATATCAATCCCTTTGCAACTCTTTTTAAAAGATTAGTAAAGGGATTTTTATTTGGGTTTTATTTTTACGAAATCGTTATAATTTAATCTAAAAATCTTATTTTTATCAAAAATATACAGTAATAAAGATAGTTTGTTATGATAACAAAAAAAGTAAATAACGTTCAGGAAGCTATTAACGGAATTGAAAGTGGCATGACCATTATGTTTGGAGGTTTCGGATTGTGTGGTATTCCTGAAAATACAATCGCAGCTTTGGTAAACACATCCATTTCAGATTTGACTTGTATTTCGAACAATGCAGGTGTAGATGATTTTGGTTTAGGACTATTATTACAGAAAAAGCAAATCAAAAAAATGATTTCTTCTTATGTTGGAGAAAACGCTGAATTCGAACGTCAGATGCTTTCTGGAGAATTAGAAGTTGAATTAACGCCACAAGGAACGCTCGCAGAACGCTGTCGTGCGGCACAGGCTGGAATCCCAGCTTTCTTTACACCAGCAGGTTACGGAACTGAAGTTGCCGAAGGTAAAGAAGCACGTGAATTTAACGGAAAAATGCACATTATGGAAGAAGCTTTTAAAGCCGATTTTGCCATTGTTAAAGCGTGGAAAGGCGATGAAGCAGGAAATTTGATTTTTAAAGGAACAGCCAGAAATTTCAACGCTTGTATGGCTGGTGCTGGAAAAATAACCATTGCCGAAGTAGAAGAATTAGTTCCTGTTGGGACTTTGGATCCAAATCAAATTCATATTCCAGGAATTATGGTGCAGCGCATCTTTCAAGGAGAAAAATTTGAAAAAAGAATCGAGCAACGAACCGTACGAGTTTGAAATTAGATAATTAGAAAATGTGATAATTAGATAGTTATTTTAATTTTCTAATTATCAAATTCTCTAATTGACTCATTCACAAATTGACACATTAAATTTATGGCACTTAGTAAAGAAGATATAGCAAAACGAATTGCAAAAGAAGTAAAAGACCGTTATTTCGTAAACTTAGGAATCGGGATTCCGACTTTGGTGGCGAATTACGTTCGAGAAGATATCGCGGTTGAATTTCAAAGTGAAAATGGCGTTCTAGGAATGGGGCCATTTCCTTTTGAAGGAGAAGAAGATGCTGATATTATAAACGCAGGAAAACAAACCATTACAACACTTCCGGGTGCTAGTTTTTTTGATTCGGCTTTTAGTTTTGGAATGATTCGCAGTCAGAAAGTCGATTTGACTATTCTAGGAGCTATGGAAGTTTCAGAAAACGGAGATATTGCCAATTGGAAGATTCCAGGAAAAATGGTAAAAGGAATGGGAGGAGCAATGGATTTGGTGGCTTCCGCCGAAAATATCATCGTTGCCATGATGCACGTGAACAAAGCAGGCGAATCTAAAATCCTAAAAAGATGCACTTTGCCATTAACAGGCGTAGGATGCGTTAAAAAGATTGTAACAGAGCTTGCAGTTCTCGAAGTGACAGAAAAAGGTTTTAAGCTCTTAGAAAGAGCGCCAGGTATATCAGTCGAACACATCATCGCCTCAACCGAAGCTGATTTGATTATTGAAGGTGAAATTCCTGAAATGTCGATTTAATTCTTATTAACCGCAAAGAGCGCAAAGATTTACGCAAAGCACACAAAGATTTTAACAATAAAAAATAAAAACCGCCAATTAGGCGGTTTTTTTTATTTTTTAAACTTTGCAACTTAGCGTCTTTGCAAGAAATAAATTCTTGCGAACTTAGCGTAAGTCTTTGCGTTCTTTGCGGTTAGATTGTCAATTACAAGTTGAAAGAAGCTCCTAAACTAAAAGTAGCTTGATTATTTAAATGATAAAACGGATCATTGTTTGTGCCGTATTTTGCAATTGGGAATCCGATTTCTGTGAAAACACCAAATCCTTCAGTAAAGAAGTAACGACCACCAACATGAGCGCCGAAATTATGTAAACCTAAGCTAAGTCCAGGATAAACGTCTAATTGTTCTACGCCAATTACACTAGATAAGTTAGCATTGATTCTTGCTTTTGCATCAAAACGATCACCGAAGTCTGGTTTTGATTCATTGTATGCATTAGTATTTCCATGATAAAAACCACTAAAATTATCTACTCCTAATAAGTAGTTTGCAACAAAACCAAAAGAGAAATTTTCTCCTAAACCAAAATCTATAGAACCCTGAATTCCAGAACCACCATCTTGAAGATTAGCACCAACATTTACTCTTGTGTCACCTTTACCTGTAAAGGCGCTTTGTGCATTAATAAATCCGAATGATACTAAAAACAAGAGTGTAATAACTTTTTTCATAAAATTTAAATATTAATTAATTTTTTAAGGCAAATATAATTTTTTATAAATTAATTCCTACCTTTTTCGTTGAAATACAATTCGTTTAACGGTTCGCTCTGCCAATATTCTTTGGTATCAACATTCAAAATCGTAAGCGGCCCTCTAAATGCTGCGCCAGTATCAACATTCCAAATGCAAGCTTTGTTTACGGGAACCGTTTTACCAATTCGTGTTACTGGAGTATGACCAATGTAAACTTCTTTATAAACGTTAAATCTTTTAGGATAGTTTACATCGTCTTCTTTTAATTTTGGGTCCAAAGACAATGCGGTTTCCCAAAGTGTTCTGTCCCAATAAAATAGTTTAGAAAAATATTCCCATTTTACCCCATTTAAATTGGTAAATCCAGCATGAACAAACAATCGATTTTGATCATCAAGGTAATAATCTTGAAGATTTTCAAGAAATTCGATATGGGCTTTCTTTTTTTCAGGAGAAATTTTAGCATAACCTTCAACAGTAGCTTTTCCGCCGTGTTTGTACCACATTTCTTCATCAAAATCATCATTTCGCTCTTCCAGCCAATCTAGAGCCAGTTGATCATGATTTCCTCTTATGCAGATGCAGTTTTGTTTGCTTTTTAAATCAATCAAATAGTCGATCACTTCAACAGACTGACTCCAGCCGTCAACATAATCGCCTAAAAAAATTAGAGTATCTTCTGTAGTAACTTCGGCTCTTTCCAACACTTGTTCCAGTGCAAGTAATCCGCCATGAATGTCACCTATAACAAATGTTCGCATTATTTAATTTTTCGAGTAGAAGAACAAAAATAAAAAGAATTATTGGTTTGCGCTCACCGAATTTAGATTCTTTAAAAATTGATACTATTTATAACTATTTCAAGTACATTTTTATTGCTTTCCTTTTTAAATTTGCAAAATGTCTGAAACACCAACATATAGAAAAATTATTCATATAGATATGGATGCTTTTTATGCGTCGGTTGAGCAGATGGATAATCCAGAACTAAGAGGAAAACCTGTTGCAGTTGGCGGTTCAGAAAATAGAGGAGTAGTTTCGGCTGCAAGTTACGAAGCCAGAAAGTTTGGTGTACGAAGTGCGATTAGTGGTGTTTTGGCCAAAAAATACTGCCCGGATATTATTTTCGTTCGACCGAGATTTGATCGTTACAAAGAGATTTCATCCAAAATTCAAGATCGGAAGAGCACACGTCTGAACTCCAGTCACTTGACAGGATCTC
>NZ_CAMLIX010000295.1 GCF_946479975.1 uncultured Flavobacterium sp. | reverse complement strand
GCGATTTTTTATCGGTCTCTGAGATTTGTAAAATTGTAGAAAATGCAACCGTCTGCGGGTTAACAAGAGCCGTAAAAAATGACATTGACGTTGCGGCAGCTGCCTTAAAGCACGCTAAAAGACCTAGAATCCATACTGGAATCGGAACTTCAGAATCTCATATCCTCCACAAATTAAATACTACGCCCGAAGATATTATTGCAAGAGCAAAATACGCTGTAGCACACGCAAAAACTTATGTAGAAGATGTTGAATTCTACGCTGAAGATGCGGGTAGAACAGACAATGCGTTCTTGGCAAAGGTTTGTGAAGAAGTTATCAAATCTGGAGCAACTGTGTTAAATATTCCAGATACAACTGGATATTGTCTTCCTGAAGAATACGGTGCAAAAATCAAATATTTAAAAGAAAACGTAAAAGGAATTGAAAACGTAATTCTTTCTTGTCACTGCCATAACGATTTAGGAATGGCAACTGCAAACTCAATTTCTGGAGCTATTAATGGTGCAAGACAAATCGAATGTACAATTAATGGTATTGGAGAAAGAGCAGGAAATACAGCACTTGAAGAAGTGGTTATGATTTTCAAACAACATCCTTATTTAAATTTAGATACAAACATCAATACAAGAGAATTGAACGAAATGAGTCGTTTGGTTTCTGAAAGTATGGGAATGATTGTACAGCCAAATAAAGCGATCGTAGGAGCAAATGCTTTTGCACACAGTTCTGGAATTCACCAAGATGGTGTTATCAAAAACAGAGCAACTTACGAAATCATGGATCCGTTAGATGTTGGAGTAAATGAATCTTCAATTATTTTGACAGCAAGAAGTGGTAGAGCAGCTTTGGCTTACAGAGCTAAAAAAGTAGGTTACGAATTGACAAAAGTACAATTGGATATTGTTTATATCGAATTCTTGAAATTCGCAGACATTAAAAAAGAAGTTGTAGATGCAGATATTCACCAAATTATTGAAGCTTCTAAAATAGAAGGCGATTTAATTAGAAGTTAATTAAAAAAGTTACCCGCTAGTTTTTTAAAATTTCAACACATAGAAATATAGTTTTAAAAGTGTAAAAAAGAATATAAAAAGAAACTAGTTTCTAACACATAGCTATGTTTGTTAATGCAAATGTAATGCCTTTGTAGGTTTGTAAAATCTATGATCCTATGTGTTAAAAATGATTTCAAACAAAACAAAAATTAGGAACAATAAGGATTTAAAGACATAAATAGCGAGAGATTATGAATTTAAAAATTGCAGTTTTACCAGGAGATGGAATTGGGCCTGAAGTAATTTTACAAGCTAAGAAAGCTTTGTATACCATTGGCGAAGTGTACAACCACGAATTTGTTTTTGAAGAAGCGCTCATGGGAGCGGTTGCTATCGATAAAACTGGAAATCCGTTACCGGAACAAACGCTGAATCTTTGTTTAAACACAGATGCAGTTTTGCTTGGTGCAATTGGAGATCCAAAATACGATAACAATCCGAATGCAAAAGTTCGTCCGGAGCAAGGATTACTAAAACTGCGAAAAGAATTAGGATTGTTTGCTAATATTCGTCCTATAAAACCTTATAAAGCCTTAATTGATTCTTCTCCATTAAAGAGAGAAATTATTGAAGGTGCTGATTTTACCATTTTTAGAGAATTAACAGGAGGTGCTTATTTCGGAGAAAAGAAACTTAATGAAGAAGGAACACATGCTTCTGATTTATGTGAATATTCAGAAGAAGAAATTACTAGAATTGCACATTTAGCTTTTAAATCGGCACAAAACCGACGCAAAAAGTTAACTATGGTTGACAAAGCAAATGTTTTAGAAACGTCTAGATTATGGAGAAAAGTAGTTCAGAAAGTGAGTGAAAATTATCCAGATGTAAAGCTTGATTTCTTATTTGTGGATAATGCAGCAATGCAGTTAATCTTAAATCCGAAACAATTTGATGTCATCTTAACTGAGAATTTATTTGGAGATATTTTATCTGATGAAGCGAGCGTAATTACAGGATCTATCGGTTTATTGCCGTCAATATCTATAGGAGAAAAAAATGCATTGTTTGAGCCAATTCACGGATCATATCCGCAGGCAAAAGGAAAAAATATTGCTAATCCAATCGCTGCGATTTTAGCAGCAGCACTTTTATTAGAGCATTTTGGATTAAATAAAGAAGCAAATGTAATCTTCAAAGCGGTAGAAAAAGCAATTGAATACAAAGTAGTTACAGTTGATTTAAAACCAGATTCGAAATTCGGAACAAATGAAGTAGGAGAGTTCGTTTCTAATTTTATTTTCAGTAAAGATGATTTACTGTATTTTAATAATGACAATGTAAGTATTGGACAATCAACAATTGTTTAATATTTTTTGTTAAAAATTGAATTAAATAACAAGAAGTATTGTAAATGTTGAGATTTTATTTTTTTAGTTGCTGAAGTTTCTATACTTTTGTCACACTAAAAAAAAGAAAGATGCAAATCTCAATTATTATTACTTCTGTCATTGTTGTCAATGTGATTATCACATCTGAGCAGGGAATGGTATAAATATAATTGAAAAACTATATTACAAACCTTCCAAATACTGGAAGGTTTTTTTTTGAATAAAAATTAAAATAAATAAAAAGCATAATGGAATTAAATAAGTACAGCAAGACCATCACTCAAGATCAAACACAGCCTGCGGCGCAAGCAATGTTGTACGGAATTGGTTTAACTGAAGAAGATTTAAAGAAAGCACAAGTTGGAATTGTGAGCATGGGTTACGATGGTAACACGTGTAACATGCACTTGAACGATTTAGCAAAAGATGTTAAAAAAGGTGTTTGGGATGCTGATCTGGTCGGACTTATTTTTAATACCATTGGTGTCAGTGACGGTATTTCTAACGGAACTGAAGGAATGCGTTATTCATTAGTTTCTCGTGATGTAATTGCAGATTCTATCGAAACAGTTGCGGGTGCACAATGGTACGACAGTATTATTGCAATTCCTGGTTGTGATAAAAATATGCCTGGAGCATTAATTGCAATGGGAAGATTAAACCGCCCGTCAATGATGGTTTACGGAGGATCTATTCACTCTGGAAAATGGAAAGGAGAATCTTTAAATATCGTTTCTGCTTTTGAAGCTTTAGGAAAAAAAGTAAAAGGTGAAATTACTCCAGAAGATTTTAAGGGAGTAATTCAAAATGCTTGCCCAGGAGCCGGTGCTTGTGGCGGAATGTACACGGCAAACACAATGTCGTCTGCAATTGAAGCATTAGGAATGAGTATGCCATACAGTTCTTCAAACCCTGCTTTGAGTCAGGAAAAAAGAGACGAATGTCTTGCTGCTGGAAAAGCAATCAAAATTTTATTAGAAAAAGATATTAAGCCAAGAGATATTATGACTCGTAAAGCTTTCGAAAATGCTATTACAATTGTAGCTGTTTTAGGAGGTTCTACAAATGCGGTTATGCACTTAATTGCAATGGCGCATTCTGTTGGTATTACAATCACTTTAGATGATTTTCAGGCAATTAATGACAGAACTCCGGTTCTTGCTGACATGAAGCCAAGTGGAAAATATATGATGGAAGATATTCATGAAGCGGGAGGTATTCCAGGTGTAATGAAATATTTATTGAAAGTAGGATTGATTCACGGAGATTGTTTGACTGTAACAGGAAAAACAGTGGCTGAGAATTTAGCTTCAACTCCAGATTTACAAGACGGACAAGAAGTAATTCATGAAATTCAAAAAGCATTAAAACCAACAGGAAATATTCAGGTTTTATACGGAAATCTTGCTTCTGAAGGTGCTGTAGCAAAAATCAGCGGTAAAGAAGGGGAATATTTCGAAGGACCAGCTGTTGTTTTTGAAGGAGAATTTGAAGTAATTCCAGGTCTTCAAGCTGGAAAAATCAAACCAGGTAATGTAGTCGTCATTAGAGGTTGTGGACCAAAAGGTGGTCCGGGAATGCCTGAAATGCTAAAACCTACATCTGCCATTATAGGAGCTGGATTAGGAAGCAGTTGTGCGCTAATCACAGACGGTAGATTCTCTGGAGGTTCACACGGTTTCGTGGTAGGTCACGTTACACCAGAAGCATATGATGGTGGAGGTATTGCACTAGTAAAAGATGGAGATATTATCGCTATCGATGCTGTGAAAAATACAATCGACCTGAAGATATCTGACGAGGAATTTGCAGCTAGAAAAGCGGCTTGGGTTCAGCCAAAATTAAAAGTTGACAGAGGAGTTTTATTTAAATACGCCAAATCGGTTTCAAGCGCTTCTACAGGTTGCGTTACCGATAATTAATTTTAAAAATAACAATATCAAAAATCAAGTTCAATAACAATTACAAAAGTCAATAACAATTGCAATAAAAAAAATCAATTTAAAATTTATCATTGAAATTGATTTTAAATAGTGCCATTGAATTTTGAATTTGAAATTCGATTTTTGAAAAACAATATACTATGAGAATATCAGGGGCAGAAGCCGTTATAAGATGTTTGTTAGCAGAAGGAGTAGATTTGGTTTATGGTTATCCAGGTGGAGCAATCATGCCGGTTTACGATGAATTATATAAATTTCAAGATCAGTTACACCATGTTTTAGTACGTCACGAACAAGGTGCAACGCATGCAGCTCAAGGTTATGCAAGAGCTACAGGAAAAGTAGGAGTGGCAATTGCAACTTCTGGACCAGGAGCAACAAATTTAGTTACAGGAATCGCTGATGCTCAGATCGATTCGACTCCAATGGTTTGTATTACAGGACAAGTTGGAAGACATTTATTAGGTTCTGATGCTTTTCAGGAAACTGATATTATCGGAATTTCAACTCCGGTTACAAAATGGAATTTTCAGGTAACAGAGGCTTCTCAAATTCCTGAAATTATTGCAAAAGCATTTTACATTGCTCGTTCGGGACGTCCAGGACCAGTTTTAATTGATATTACTAAAAATGCTCAGTTTGATGAGTTTGATTTTAGTTATGAAAAATGTACAGCGATTAGAAGTTATGTTCCAGTTCCGAAATTGAATTTAGATAAAGTTGCCGAAGCTGCTGCATTAATAAATAGTGCTAAAAAACCTTTAATCGTTTTTGGACAAGGAATTATTTTAGGTCAAGCCGAAGCTGAATTTAAAGCGGTAATCGAAAAAGCAGGAATTCCATCTGCTTGGACTATTCTTGGACTGTCGGCTTTACCAACAGATCATCCGTTAAACGTTGGAATGTTAGGAATGCACGGAAATTAT
>NZ_CAMLIX010000294.1 GCF_946479975.1 uncultured Flavobacterium sp. | reverse complement strand
AAAGGTTTAATCCTAAAACTAAAAAAGATGATTTTTATTTTTAGGGATTTAATAATATTGACCCAATCTGCTGGTTTTAAACAGATTTAATTTTACAATAACATGGCTAATAAATTAGTTCTTTCTACGAATAAGGGAGATTTTAATAATGAAAAAAAAGAGATACTCTCACTAATTCAAAACTTTCAAAATTCTGGAGAACTTTTTGGAAATGGAGATCGTAATAAAATCAAGTTGTTCAATTTGAATGGAAAGACAATTAACATTAAGTCGTTTAAAATTCCGAATATAATTAATAAAGTTGCTTATAGATATTTTAGAAAATCTAAAGCTAGACGTTCGTTTGAATATGCTACAATCTTATTAGAAAAAGAAATTGGAACACCAAAACCAATAGCATATTATGAAAATTACAACTTTCTAGGTTTAAAAGACAGCTATTATGTGAGCGAACATTTACTTACAGAATTAACGTATAGAGAGTTAGTTGAGATTCCAGAATATCCTGAAAACGATAAAATTCTAAGACAATTTACAAGATTTTGTTTTGACCTGCATGAAAAAGGAATTGAATTTCTAGATCATTCGCCAGGAAATACTTTGATTAAGAAAATTGACGATAATCGATACAATTTCTTTTTGGTTGATTTAAACCGAATGAATTTTCATGATCAAATGAATTTTGAGCAAAGAATGAATAATTTCAGTCGTTTAACTCCAAAAAAAGAAATGGTCGCTGTAATGAGCAATGAATATGCAAAGCTCTACAAAGAAAAAAATGAAACTGAAATATTTGAGAAAATGTGGCAGGCAACAGTAGATTTTCAAGAAAGTTTTGCAAAAAAGAAAAGACTAAAAAAGAAATTAAAGTTTTGGAAAAAAGCTTAGTCTAAAAATTATTCAAGATTTTATTTTTTTGAAATTCTGATTTTTTTTAGTTCGCGAAAGCGAGCTGAAACGCTTAAAGCATTTAGATAGCAAATAACCAGTCCTTTTTTGCCATCAAGAAAACCAAGACGGATAACAAATTGATTCAAAAATTGATACGCTGGACGAATATAAAAGTGAAAGAAGTTAGGATTCGTATTTTTTACTAATTCTTCTTGCGCTTTCAGTTTTCCGTAAAAAAGCATTTTTTGTTTATAATCATCAAAATCCGAGTAGGAAAAGTGAATTAATTTATTTTTTAATTTTCCTACTTCACCATTTATACTCAGTTTTTCGTGAACGATTTTTTCGTGATTATAAAAAGCATTTTCTTTCTTAAAAAGTCGGATAATTTTATCAGTCTGCCAGCCGCTAAAACGCAATCTTTTGTTTTTGTACATAAAAGTGCGATACATAAAATAGGCTTCAATAGTGTTTTCCTGAGAAATTACTCCTTCGATTTCTTCTTTAAGATTTGGCATTATTCTTTCGTCAGCATCAATAAATAGAATCCATGGATTTGAAGCTAAACTAATGGCGTAATTTCGCTGTGCAGCAAAATTTTCAAAAGTATGCTGTACCGCTTTAACATTTTGAAAAGAAGAGGCAATTGTAAATGTTTGGTCAGAACTAAAAGAATCTACAACAATAATTTCGTCAGCAAATGAAAGATTTTCCAAAACAGAACGAATGTTTTGCTCTTCATTATATGTAATGATTAAGGCTGATAAAAGCTGTCTTTTTGAAGAAATCATTAGAATCTAGTTAAAACCGTTTTGTTCTAAGAATGATTTGATTTTGTCTTCAAAAAAACCAGGTAAAAATTTCTCATATAGATCCAGAGATTCTTTTTTGAGCATTTTCTCTGTTTTGTTTTCAAACAATGCAGGTCGGTAATCTTTCAAGTGCACAGAAAGGTGATGAATTCCGTCTTCAAAAGTAGCCCAGATTTTCTTTTCAATCCAAGGAGAAAAAATGATAAAAGAAGGTTTTTCTAATGCTTTTGCCATATTTATCGCTCCGCCATCATTCCCAATAATAGCGTCACATTCATTTACCAAACCAATAAACAATCTTAAATCGCCACCTAATAAATCAAAATAGATTTTACTTTTAGTAGATGGTTTACAAGCGTTAAAAACAATTTTTGCTTCATCTAATTGTTTCGGAAAATAATTGAAAAGAATGTTTACATCAGCATTATCGGCTACGTAATCAACCACTTTAGACATGAATTCTAAAGGATAAGTTTTTAATTTTTCGCTTCCCAAAAGACTAATCATGATTGTTTTTCTGTCTTTTCTAACTTGATGTTTCTCCAATAAAGCTATGGCATCTTGTTTTTCTTTTTCAGAAACAAATAATTTTGGAACAGGGTCAATTGCTGTTTTAAGATCAAGCGGTTCCAATAAAGAAAGCCTTCTTTCTATAGCAAGACCAAGATTTGTCTTCGGAAGTGGCTCAAAAGGCACATTATCGGTATATAAAAAGGTTCTTCCAGGTTTTTTGTATGAAATTTTTCTTTTAGCGTCACTTAAGTATACTAAAATCCAGCTTTCTAACTTGGAGTAAGCATCAATTAGTAAATCGTAATTTTCCTTTTTAAGCTGCAATCCCAATTTTAGAAGTTCTCTTTTGCTTTTTCGATGTTTTTCTTCAAACAAAAGAATGTTGTCAATACTTGAATTTCCTTCTAAAACCGGTGTTGTTGATGCATAAACCAAATAATCAATTTGTGCCTCTGGATAAGCAGTTCTCAGGTTGTTACAAATAATACTGCTGACCAAAACATCTCCGATCATTTTTTGTTGAATGACAAGTATTTTCATCTAAAATAGTGTTGCGTTAACGGAGTACAAATTGAAGCAAAAAAAATCCAAATTCCAATATAATAATCAATTGGAATTTGGATTTTTAATATTTAGACTTTTAAAGCTTATACAGCAACGTCGTATTCGCGAAGTGCATTATTTAATGAAGTTTTTAAATCTGTAGAAGGTTTACGAGTACCAATGATTAAAGCACAAGGAACTTGGAATTCTCCAGCAGCGAATTTTTTAGTATAGCTTCCAGGAATAACTACTGAACGGGCAGGTACAAAACCTTTCATTTCAACTGGTTCATCTCCGGTAACGTCAATAATTTTAGTAGATGCTGTTAAACATACATTTGCTCCAAGAACTGCTTCTTTACCAACGTGAATACCTTCAACAACGATACAACGAGATCCAATAAAAGCGCCATCTTCAATAATTACTGGAGCCGCTTGTAATGGCTCAAGAACACCACCAATACCAACACCACCGCTTAAGTGAACGTTTTTACCAATTTGTGCACAGCTTCCAACAGTAGCCCATGTATCAACCATAGTTCCTTCGTCAACATAAGCACCAATATTTACATAACTTGGCATCAAGATAACACCACTTGAGATATAAGCACCGTAACGAGCAACAGCATTTGGTACCACACGAATTCCTTTTGCAGCATAATCTCTTTTAAGTAACATTTTATCGTGATATTCAAAAATACCAGATTCCCATGTTTCCATTTTCTGAATTGGGAAATACATTACAACCGCTTTCTTAACCCATTCGTTTACCTGCCATTTGTCACCAACTGGTTCAGCAACACGAAGTTTTCCTGCATCTACCAATTCGATAACTTCTCTAATGGCATCTGTTGTTGTAGTTTCTTGTAGTAAAGCTCTATTTTCCCAAGCTTGTTCAATTATAGTCTGTAAAGAATTCATAGGTTTAATTTTTTGGCAAAGATAGCGTATTTGTAGAAATGCAAAAAGGCAAAACCATTCGAAAATGTTACAGGTTTAACTTTTTGTTTCTTATTTGTAAAATTAAATCAAGCCTAAATATTTTAATATTTTACAACTACCCCTAGAAGTTTTTTTTATGTCAAAATATGACAAAAATCAGATTCTCAACTTTTTCTTCTCTCTAATTTTGCATCGTTGAAAAACATTCCATTCAATACACTAATCATATAAGCAGTAAAATATGAATCAAGAAAATCACCTTCAGAATAGAGTCATAATTGACAAAGAAGTAACCTGGGATAAAACGCAGGTTATTATGAGTAAAACAAATGCATTTGGTATTATCGAATATGCAAATGAAGTATTTGTTGACGTTTGCGGTTATGAAGATTATGAATTAATGGGGCAGCCGCATAATATTATACGCCACCCAGATATGCCAAAAGTTATTTTTAAAGTGCTTTGGGAAAATTTAAAACAGGGAAAAAACTTTCATGCGATTGTAAAAAATCTCGCAAAATCTGGAAGATACTATTGGGTAATAACTGACTTTGAAATTGCGCGTGACGAAAATAATGTAATTGTAAATTATTTTGGACGAAGACAATCTGTCCCGCAAGAAGTAATTGCAATGCATATTGAGCCATTGTACAAAAAGTTATTGCAAATTGAAGCGGCAAGCGGAGTTGAATTCAGCGAGAAATACTTAATTGGATTTTTGGAAGAAAAGAAGAGAACGTATGTGGAATATATTAAAGAGTTGATTTACGAGCATGAAAAAGCACAATCTAAATTTGCTAATTATGTGGAGGAAGAGGATGGAGAAGAGGAAGAGCATAGAGGCTTTTTTGGGCGATTGTTTGGAAGATAATTTGAGTTATTTTTTAGGTTTGAATATTTGGATAGGATCCGTCTTGAGTTTTTTCAAGGCGGATTTTTTTGTTTACAAAGGAAGTTTGATTTTTTATTTGAGTGAATAAAACTTGTAAACGTATTTTAAAGTAAATTTGCTGAAAACTAAAAATATGCCAAGAATCCTCTCCATAGATTACGGACAAAAACGCACAGGAATCGCTGTTACAGACGAAATGCAGATTATCGCTTCTGGACTAACTACAATTCCCACACATACTTTAATTGATTTTTTGAAAGATTATTTTGCAAAAGAAAAAGTAGAGGCAGTTTTAATTGGAGAGCCTAAGCAAATGAACGGACTTCCATCACAAAGTGCTTCGGTAATAAATGGTTTTGCAACTCATTTTTCTAACATTTTTCCAGACATGAAAGTTGTTAGAATTGATGAACGTTTTACTTCCAAAATGGCTTTCCAAACCATGATCGACAGTGGGTTAAGTAAAAAGCAGCGTCAGAATAAAGAGTTGATAGACGAAATTTCGGCTACAATTTTGCTTCAAGATTATCTTTCCTCAAAAAAATAGTGTACTTCGTCGTAATTTTTATTTATAATTTAATGGTTTTTAGAAAATCCTAACTTTTATCCTCTAAAAATTAGTTTTTTTTTGCAATTAAAAAAGTACCTTTGCACTTTAAATAAAAATACTGTTATGCCTGACGAAACCATACGTTCAAATAG
>NZ_CAMLIX010000293.1 GCF_946479975.1 uncultured Flavobacterium sp. | reverse complement strand
TCGTTTCCATCCAAATTCAATAAATCAAAAACATAATATTTTAGATTTCCAATTCCGGTTTTCAGGTAGTTTTGGAGCATTTGGAAATCTGCTCTTCCCGAATCATTTTCAACCACAACTTCACCATCCAGAATTACAGTATGATCTATTTCTTTTAATTCATCTGCAACTGGTTTAAACTGACTATTAAAAGAAATTTGATTTCGACTAAACAATTCAACCTGACTTGGATTTATAACCGCAACGGTACGATAACCGTCATATTTATTTTCAAAAATCCATTCCTCATCATCAAAAGGTTTTTCGGTGGTGCTTGCCAGCATTGGTTTTACAAAAGAAACTTTTGCTATTTTGGCTTTAGTCTTTTTTTTTACGGATTTTGTTTCTTCCTTTTTAGGAATGATTTTTTCTGAATTTGCTTCCAATTCTTCCAAAGTTCTTTTAGAAATAACCGATTTGTCTTTTTCTAAAATATCTAAACCGGGAGTCGCATATTTGTCTTCTTTCTTAATTAAAAGCCAAGCGTTTTCTTGTTTTCCGTGAAGTTTGACCAACGAAAATTCACCTTTTAATTTTTTTCCTTTCAAAATAAAACTCAAACGTCCTTTTTTAAGATCGGCCAATACTTGTTTTTCATCAGAAGCTGTTTTTTCGTCAGACGTATACGTTCCGTGATCCCAAACAATTACATTTCCAGCGCCGTAATTTCCAGCCGGAATTGTTCCTTCAAAATCTTTGTAACTATACGGATGATCTTCGACCATCATAGCCAGACGTTTTACTTCTGGATCCATAGACGGACCTTTTGGAACTGCCCAGCTTTTGAGAACACCATCCATTTCTAATCTAAAATCATAGTGCAAATGAGAAGCTGCATGTTTTTGAACCACAAAAATTAATTCATCAGCCGATTTTTCGACCTTTCCTTTAGGTTCCTGCGTTTGCTTAAAATCCCTTTTCTGATTGTATTTAGATAATGACATAGCTTTTGTTTTTATAATATTAACATAAGTGAATAAAGCGCTGTGGCTGTAATTGCAAAAATTATATGGGCAAAGAACAGCTGAATATAATAACCCTTAAAGTCAATTGGGGGTTGATAATGGGTCGTTTTAAAAATAAGTACCCAGCTGATAATGCCAATAACACCACTTATAACTCCTAGTAGGAGAGCGCTTAATGGTGAAATGGTTAAAATATTCTTTACCCAAATAATATGATATCCAACAACAAAACCAAAACCGATTATATAATGAAATAACCAGCCACAAGTTATTTTGGTTTGTGCTGAAAGGTTAATTTTTAATTTGTCAATGGCGTAGGCTAATAATACTGGCTCTTTAAATAATTCTCTAAAACTTATTGATATCGCATAGCTAAACAAAGTCATAGCAGATGTTGCGGTAATGGAGACAAACAACAATTGTAAAAAAACATAAAAGGGCATAGGATTTAAGATTTGAGGTGGAACATTCTCAAAGTTAAATCCAAAATTTGGGTGCTTTTTATACGATTAAAATTACTAATTATATAATTATCAGTATATAAGGAAATGATTTATTTTCTAATATTTTCAAGACTTTGGTTTAAAATAGAAACTGCTTTTTCCATTTCTTCTTTTTCCAAATGGCCAAAACCCAAACGCGTTGCCGTTAAATCTTTAGTTTGGTACAAAATAGTTTTTGGCAGAAATAAACCATTATTTGAACATTCTTTTTGAAACTTAATAAGATTAAAATCGCCGAGCCATTCTACCCAAATTGCCAGTCCTCTTGGCGGAATTCTAAATTTAATTTTGCCTTTTAATCTTTCATTAAGTAAGGAAACAAAGTGATCACGGCGTTCTTTATAGATTTTTTTATTTTTTTTAGAAAGACGATGCACTTCACCTTCAGAAATCCATTCGGTTAAAACTTGTTCCTTCATTACATCAATTCCAGGTTCGAGAATGTTTTGATGTTTTTCTAGTTCTTTGATGAATTCAGGCGGAGCAGCAACAAAACCGTAGCTAAATCCAGAAGGAAGCGATTTTCCAAAAGAACCAATATAAACAACACGCTGATTGGAATCGAAAGCCGCCAAAGGCAGAACGGGATTGTTATCATAATGAAAATCAAAATCGTAATCGTCTTCTAGAATAACAAAACCATATTGATTGGCTGATTCCAAAACTTCAATTCTTTTTTTAGCACTCAACAAAATCGTCGTTGGATAATGATAATTAGAGGTCAGATAAAGCAATCTAATTTCAGAAGTTTCACAGATTTCTTTCAAACGTTTGGTGTCAATTCCGTCTTCGTTTACAGGAATAGAAATAATCTGGGCTTCAGTATTTGTGAGCGTCATATTAGACATATTATATCCAGGCGAGGCAACGACAACTTTATCTCCAGGATTTATAAGGACTTTTGTAACCAGATATAAAGCAATTTCGTGACTGCTTGTAGTAAGAAGATTCGAAGTCGAAATACGGATGCCGCGTGTAAGATTTAAATAATTGGCAAATTGCGTTTTAAAATTCAAATGAGATCGAAGCTGAATTTGTTCGTATGTTTTGGAGGTTTTATGTCTTTTTAATTTTGAAACATACAATCGGGCCAAAACATCGGTCTGCACTAATCTCAAATCTGGCATTCCATCATTGAATTGATACGGCAGATTGCTGCTTTCAATTGGATTTTCGAGAATTGTAGAACGTTTAAAAATAAATCCGCTATTTATTTCCGATTGATTTCGTTCTTTTGAAATCGTAAAATCAGCTTTATTTTTTTGTTTTTGCTGTGATAATATAAAAGTCCCTTTATTAGGAAGTGTTTCAATCCAGCCTTGCGATTCCAAATCCTGAAACGCTTTGATCAACGTATTTCTATTTACCTCAAGAACTTTACAGAGAATTCGAGTACCGGGAAGTTTGGTTCCTTCGGGAAGAAAACCGGTCTGAATCGCTTTGATAAATTCAAAAACAATTTGAAGGTAAAGCGCCGTATTTTCTTCGGGCTTAAGCTGCATAAAACTTTTAAAAGGAATTTCAACCGGACTATCCATAATTACAAAACTGGTATACTTTATTAGTACGGCAAGATACTACTTTTGCCAAAAAAAATTGACCAAATGAAAAAAATCTACTTTGCTGCGCTTGCAGTAATTTGTTCTAATGTTTATTCGCAGTCAAAAAAGGATTCGATAAACGAGATGAACGAGGTAATCATTAATGAAAACCGTTTTAATACACCAATCTCGAAACAAAACAGAAATGTATATGTGATTTCGAGTGAAACTATAAAAAAACTTCCAGGAAGAACACTTCAGGAAGTATTACAATATGCAAATGGAGTTGATATTAGACAAAGAGGACCGTTTGGATCTCAGGCAGATATTAGTGTTGATGGAGGAAGTTTTGAGCAGACTGTTGTTTTGTTAAATGGAGCAAAAGTAATCGATTCTCAAACGGCTCATAATATGCTGAATCTGCCTCTTCCGGTTGAAGTTATTGAAAGAATTGAAGTAGTTCGCGGACCCGCAGCAAGAATTTACGGAATCAATAGTTTAACTGGAGCAATCAACATTATCACTAAAAAACCAACCGATTCTGGATTTTTGGTAAGCACTTATGCAGGTTCAAATTTTGAAAAAGATACGCGCGATACAGGCGATACGTTTTACGGAACTGGTGTTCAAGCCGGAGCAGTTTTAGGGAAAGAAAAACAACAGCATTTGATTTTTGCTTCACACGATAAAAGCAACGGATATCGCTATAATACGGCATTTGAAAACAATAAAATTTTCTACCAAGGAAATGTTCAAATCAATGATTCTAATGAAATTTTAGGTTCTGCAGGTTATATCAACAATGGTTTTGGTGCCAACGGATTTTACGCAGCGCCGGGAGATATTAATTCGACAGAAATTGTTCAGACTACTTTTGCCAATATCCAATCGAAACATGCGATTACAGAAAACTGGAATATTATGCCGAGGGTAACGTATCGTTATAATTATGATGATTATCGTTACTTAGGAAACTCTAATTTGGCCGTAGGTAGAAGTCAGCATTATACCAATTCTATTGCGGGTGAATTAAACTCGACGGTTAAATTATCTAAAGGCGAAATTGGTTTTGGAGCAGAATTTAGAAACGAAAACATTCACTCTTCAAATATTGGTAATCACGATCGCGAAAATGTTGGGGTTTACGCAGAGTATAGAACAAGTTTTACAGATAAATTAGATGTAAATATTGGTACTTATTTAAATTATAATTCCGATTATAAATGGCAGATTTATCCAGGAATCGATGCAAGTTATGCCATTACAGATGCTTTTAAAATTATTGGAAATGTTGGAACAAGCCAGCGAATTCCATCGTTCACAGATTTGTATTTAAAGCAGACAGGAAACATTGGAAACACAGATTTAGATTCTGAAAATGCTTTTCAAAGCGAAATTGGTTTTAAATACAATAAAAAAGCCTTGAGTTTAAACGCTAATTATTTCTACAGAAAAATCGACAATTATATTGACTGGATGCGTAATGCAACAACAGTGCCTTGGCAGAGCCAGAACACAGGAGATTTAAACACTAACGGAATCAATTTGCGTGGTACTTACAGAATTGATTTTTCTAAAGATGCTAGATTGAATATTCTTTTAGCATACACGTATTTGGATTCTGAATTTAAAAGTTCGAGAACAGAAATCTATTCAAAATATCTTATTTCGTCTTTAAAACATCAAATTACCAATACAATAGATTATCAATACAAAGATTTCTCTGTTTTGTTTGCAACTCGTTTTAACGAAAGAATCACTGGACCATCTTACTGGGTAAATGATTTTAGAGTAAGTCAGTCGATTAATAAATTTACGATCTTTTTAGATGCGCAAAATATATTTAATGCCACTTATTATGAAGTAGGAGCGGTGCCATTGCCTTCAAGATGGTTTACTTTAGGAGTTAAATTAGTTACTTTTTAAATTGCTTTATTAGTGTAAAAAGCCTGTAAACTTCGGTTTATGGGCTTTTTTCATTTGTATCAAAAAGTATTTTTAACACATAGAAATATAGATTTACCTTCAAAAAAGAGAGTATTTTGAAGATAATTAACCCAACGGATTGCGGTTATATAAGAATTAATAGAAATACTATAAAAAAAACCGTTTTATAAATAGTTACTTAGCTTTTATAAAAATTTAAAACATTTGTTATGAAAGCTTTATTAAAATTAAACATCCTACTTTTTGCAGTTGTAATGGGATTCTCTTCTTGTAAAAAGAACGACGGATACAGTGATAAAATCG
>NZ_CAMLIX010000292.1 GCF_946479975.1 uncultured Flavobacterium sp. | reverse complement strand
TTTTCAAGCATAGTTAAGTGGCATTCTATAGCAAATCTTCCAGCTTTTATGATGGATCACAAAACTATTTTTGACAAAGCACTGGTTACACTTCGAGAACAGCTAAACAATCATCCTATTGGTTATAATCTTCTGCCTGAGAAATTTACAATGCCTGAACTTCAAAAATTATATGAAGGTATTTTAGGGAAAAAATTAAATCGTGGAAACTTTTATCGAAAAATTCTTCGCTACGATATTCTAACCAAATTAGATGAATCGAGAAAAGGCGGCGCACATAAAGCTCCAGATTTATACACTTTTGATTTGGAGAAATACAATAATGCATTGAAAGAAGGACTCAAAGGAGGCTGGTAATTTTTTATAAAAAAAATGGCAGTAATTATAAATTACTGCCAACTAAACTGCAAATACTAAAAGAAGAAATGCATTTATTTTGAAATCAAATGATTCGAAGAAAATAAACTATTCTCTCAAATTCACTTCTTTTTTATCGCCATCTTTTTCTATGGTTACACGTTTCTCAGCATTAGCTTTGTCAACATACGATTGCTTTGCTGTACCATAATTTGTTGAAGAACCTGTATAACCCCAATAATTATAATAATCAGTATATCCAGAAACATACGAATAATTATAGGAGTTTGAAAAATCAAAACTAGCCATAATAACGTAAGTTCCAGGCATTAAATCTGAGAATTCAAAATGACCTTTATCGTCATACACTTTGGCTTTTTTAATGCAATAACCAAAATCAGGATTCAAAGGAACTTCCGGCATTTTTTTCTTTTTACGAATTTTTTCATTTACTTCTGACCATTCTTCATAATAGTCTGAACTTGGAAAAAGTGTAATCTCCGTGCCTTTTGGAGCAAATTGTTTTTTTGCAGTATTAACCAAACCATACAATGATTTACCCGAATCTGATCTTGCATAAGCGGTACCAATAATTACACTATTGCCTTTAGAAATCTGATTGACAACTTTTTCTTTATCAAATTTGCTTTTAATAGGCTGATAATCCAACTCTTCATTAACCGTAATTTCCCACATTCCTTTACCCATTGACATTTCGCGCTGCCACAAACGACGGTCTTTTTTGTCTACAATATAATTATAAACACCATTTGTACTTTCTTCTGTAACGCTGATAAGCCAAGAGTCATGTTTACCCGTTCTTGGAGAGTTGTAAACAAAGCTTTTTACCTCTTTAATGGTATAATATTCGACATGTACGTCTGAATCAACATTATAGTAAAACTGGGCAAAACGTCCTTTATATCCCACATCTAAAGGCAATGTTGCGATCATAAGATCTGTCCAGTTAAAATCTACAAATGCATCTTTAATATTCAGATTTACCTTTTTCGTCTTTTTGGTTTTCTTCGAATAATAAGTTCCACTAATTGGATCACTAAAGCTCAAACTTAGTTTAACTTCTTTCCCATCACTATCATAACTTATCGGCTTTAGAGTCTGAGCATTTGCAACAGAAATTCGATTAGTGGTAATAGAATTATCTTTTGGAGTGTACGAATTGGTCAAAGTCAACAGATTGTTGGCTAGAACCACATCATAAGTCATTGATCCTACCTTTGTCCAGCTGGTATCTTTTACATAATAAATTGTATAGATTGATTTTTCGGGTTTAATATATTTGGTATTGATGTCTTTACCGCCAGGTGCAATTGTCTTTTGACAGAACGCAGTAAATGAAAGCAGACTAACTGCTAAAACAAGTACATGTAATTTCATGAGTATTTTTTAATAGAGTATTTTTTGTAACAAAATTCTGAACAAAGATATAAAAGTATTTATTTTTTTCTAGTAAATAGTTGTTTCAATCGTAATACTAACGCACTTTTGAATCAAATTCTTATTCCTTATTCCAATATCTACATTAAAAATAAAAAAATAAAACCATAAAAAATCCTGAAAATTGAAATTCTCAGGATTTTTATTTTGATATAAAACTATGGATAATTAATCTTCGTATATAGAAATAAATACAATTTTATGGAAACGCCATCTATACTTTCTCTAAAAATTCTACACATACTTTCTACTCGATACTATGGAAGTTTTACCTTAGAAGAGCTGACAAGTTTTGTAAATTCTATTTCGACTATATCAGCATCTTCTGATTCTAATTCTTCTGAAAGAAATGGACAGGCACTAATTTTAGAAACTTTGATAATGTTACAAGACGAGGGCCATATTTTTCTAAATTCAGTTACAGATCAGAGCTGTATAACTTTAAAAGGTCTTATTAAAATAGACAGTAAAGTATATTGCAACTAGTTTTATTATTTAAAGAAGGATTTTTAGTTAATGAATCAAATCGGCTTTTAAAAAATTGATTTTTCCTTGTTTAAGTTCTAATTCAAAAATTCCTCCTAATTTTCCTTCTGAAAAACTTCCACTAAATTCAACTTCAAGATGAACATTTTCTTCATCTATGATATTCAAATTTACCAATTTCGTATTTGTATTATAACCTATAAAATAGCTTTCAAAATAATCTTTTATTCCTTGGTGACCCTTAAATTGTTTTCCCACCGAAGGATCATCCAATATGGCATCATCGTGATAAAACTCAAGATACCTTGCTGTATCAAATGCGTTGCTGGCTGTGAGCCAATCGTTAATAAAATTATTTATAATCATTGTATTTCTTTTTTGATTGATCTAGTTTAGTAGACTTTTTTTGTAATCAGATGGAGACTGGTTACTTTTACTTTTAAACAGTTTATTAAAAGACTGTGGATGTTCAAATCCTAGATGATAGGCGATTTCTGCTGTGGTCATTTCATCTTTTGCCAAATACTCTTTTGCTTTTTCAATTACTTTTTCATGAATAAACTGCTGTGTCGTAAGACCAGTCAAATTGCGCAATAAATCACTTAGATAACGAGGTGTTACATTTAAATTTTCAGCAACAGTATTTACAGAAGGTAGTCCATTTGTTAAAGGCTTTTCTTCCTTAAAATACGCTTCCAATTGCATTTCTAATTGAGATAACAGATCATTATTAACTGCCTTTCTGGTAATAAACTGGCGGTCATAAAATCGATTGGCATAATTAAGCAATAATTCAATTTGAGAAATAATAACATCTTGACTAAACTTATCAATTCGTTCCTTTAGTTCGTCCAAAATAAATTGATAAATACTCAATATAGTTGTTTTTTCCTTTTCAGAAAGATAAAGCGCTTCGGCGGCAGAATAACTGAAAAAACCGTATTGTTTGATTTGGGAATTCAGAGGATAAGAACGAAAAAACTCTGGATGAATATGTAATGACATTCCATCATAATCCGCTTCTTCTTCCTGCATCCTTAAAACTTGTCCAGGTGCAACAAAAGACATGCCTCCATCTTCAAAATCATAAAAACCCTGACCATATTTTAATTTCCCGCTAAACTTTGTTTTAAAAGAAATTTTATAGAAATCAAGAATAATTCCGTTTTCATAAGCAGCGGCATCAAAGACTGCTTCTCCATAATTGATAATACTAATTAACGGATGCAGTGGCGCCGGCTGTCCCATTGCTTTATGCAATTGAGATAAGGCATTAAATTTGGTAGGTTGTTTTTTCATTGGGAACAAATTTAATTGTTTTACTACTAATAATTGTTTTTCAAAATTTAAGAAGTAGTGCTATTCCATTAAAAACTGAGAGCGCATTTTTTGAAACTGATTCTCTGGACCAACTGCTAGACGTTCATTATACAATTCATTTGCATCTTTTCCTGCAATATATCTCAATTGGTATTTTTCATCTGTTGCGGCAGTGTATACCATTTCTGCAACCGCTTCGGGTTTGGTATAATTGGCAATTTGTTCTTCGCTATAACCTTCGCTGACTTTTGCAGTTAAATCCTGATATGCTTCGTGTACACCTCCCTGAAGTGACCTTCCTGCAAAATCAGTCTGCATACCTCCAGGCGCAACGACTTTTACTTTGATTCCGAATTGCGCCAATTCATAAGCCAGACCTTCTGAAAATCCGTCTACAGCAAACTTTGAAGCATTATAAATCGAACAAGTTGGAAAACCTAATAAACCAAATGTAGAAGTAATATTAATGAATGTTCCTGTTTTTCTTTCTCTAAAATAAGGAAGAAAAGCTTTTGTAACATTGATTACACCAAAAAGATTCGTTTGAAGCTGCTCCTGAATTTGTTCTTCAGTTAAAGATTCTAAAGGACCTATTAAACCATATCCTGCATTATTCAATACAACATCAACATTTTCATTCGATAAAATTTGACTAATGGTTTCTTTTATTTGTAATGAGTTTGTGACATCCAGTTTAACTATCTTGATATTTTCTAATGTGATTAATTCCGTTTCGTTTTCTGGATTACGCATAGTTGCAATGACATTCCATCCATTTGCATGAAATAATTTAGCGACAGCTTTTCCTAATCCTGATGAAGCTCCTGTAATAAAAATTGTCTTTTTCATAATTTGTAGTGTTTAATAATTTGCACTGCAAAATTGTTCCGATTTCATCTATTAAATGTAGCCAAAATGGTAAATAACTGAACCAAAAAAACGAATGATGAATAAGTTGGCCCATGTAAATAAACTCAAATAGTATATAGAGTCGATCATCAGATATAATTTTCATGTAAAATATATACAACAGCTAAAAAAACTTACTTAATTAATTTAAGTAAATAAAAATGTGCTTTATTCTAAATTATGTAAACGCACGCCAAAATTCTATAATTTAATTGCTTACAGCAGCTTGTACTTTTGAATAAAGAACAATCATTATATACAAACGCAATTAATCAATTTATGAAATCAACAGCTGCATACCAAAATCCGACTTTAGTTAATCCAATGCATATTCAATCTAATACAACTTTTATTGATGCCGAGTTTTATGCTGAAAAACAATCTAAAACTCAAGTATTCGACTTGTACTCTAAACATCATGATGAACCAGATTTTGATTGCGAGTTTTTGCAAGGTATTAGCCAAGATTTCTACCAAAACAACAGCATTGATTCAGATTCTGAAGAGGAGTTTGCAGATGACTACAATGATAATCAATGGGATGCAGATATTTATGATCCATATTTAGAGTCAACTTATTATTAAAAAGTTTTTTTAGGCTTTATCCTAAATGATATTTAGAATAAATTTTGGAATACGTAAAGCTTTGTAAAAGTTGAAGAATTTCTGGAATTTAATTTGAAGACCATCTGAGATATTGAATTTCAAAAATTCCATATTTCCAAATGCAGTTACATCATCAAAATTTCGACTTTGTTTTTGAGAAAATATCTAAACTATTTTAATAACTAATGAT
>NZ_CAMLIX010000291.1 GCF_946479975.1 uncultured Flavobacterium sp. | reverse complement strand
CGTTTTTGCTCCAGGAGAAGAAATCTATGCAACAGTTCCAAACAATAAATACAAATATTTACAAGGAACTTCAATGGCATCTCCAAATGCGGCAGGTGTAGCAGCGTTAGTTCGTTCTTACTATCCAAAATTAAAAGCAGCTCAGGTTAAAAAGATTTTAATGGACTCTGGTGTTGCGCTTCCCTCAAAAGTTGTTTTGGGTAAAAGTGAAAATCCAGGTGAAAAAGCACCAGCTGTTTCATCTGTAGAATCATCAAAAACAGCAAAAATGGTAAATGCTTACAACGCTTTATTAATGGCAGAAAAGATGTCTAAAAAATAAAGAATAAAACATTAATTAATCTAATGGAAGAGTTCGCGCTCTTCCATTTTCTATTACATATAAACATGAGAAAAATTATTTTACTTTCTTTCTTAAGCTTGGGTTTCAGCTCAGCTTTTGCACAAAGCGCCCCATATTGGCAGCAACACGCCGATTATAAAATGGAGGTTTCTATGGATGTAAAAAACTATCAGTACAAAGGAAAACAAGAATTGGTTTACACCAATAATTCTCCTGACACACTGAAAAAAGTATTCTATCATTTATTTCCAAATGCTTTTCAGCCGGGAAGCGAAATGGACGCTCGTCTTCACTTTATCAAAGATCCAGACGGAAGAATGGTAAACAAAGTAAAAGGTGCTGACGGAAAAGAGGTAAAACAAAGCCGCATTGAAACCTTAAAACCAAATGAAATAGGTTTCTTAAAAATCACAAACTTCAAACAAGATGGTGCTGTGGCTCAAACTAGAGTTTCAGGAACTATTTTAGAAGTGACTTTGGTTAAACCAATTTTACCAAATTCTAAAACTACTTTTACATTAGATTTTGACGGACAAGTTCCAGTTCAAGTGCGTCGTTCTGGAAGAAATAATTCTGAAGGAATCGAACTTTCAATGTCACAATGGTATCCAAAATTAGCCGAATTTGACTTCGAAGGCTGGCATGCAGATCCGTACATTGCAAGAGAATTTCACGGAGTTTGGGGTAATTTTGATGTAAAAATTACAATTGATAAGGAATATACAATTGGAGGTTCTGGATATCTTCAGGAAAAAAACTCAATTGGTCACGGGTACGAAGATGCTGGTGTAACAGTAGTTTATCCTAAAAAAGCAAAAACATTAACTTGGCATTTTATTGCGCCAAATGTTCATGATTTTACATGGGCTGCCGACAAAGATTATGCGCATGATATTGTAAAAGGACCAAACGATGTCGATTTGCATTTCTTCTACAAAAATACGCCAAAAGTTACAGAAAACTGGAAACAGTTAGAGCCTTTAATGGTTAAAGTAATGGATTATTACAATAACAGAGTTGGGCAATATCCTTACAAGCAATATTCATTTATTCAAGGCGGAGACGGCGGAATGGAGTACGCAATGTGTACTTTAATGTTAGGAAACGGAACCCTTGAAGGAATTCTTGGAACAGCAACACACGAATTAGGACACTCTTGGTTCCAACACATTTTAGCTTCAAACGAATCAAAACACCCTTGGATGGACGAAGGTTTTACAACCTACATCGAAGACAGCGCTTTGAACGAATTAAAAGGAGACAAAAAAGAAGTGAATCCGTTTAAAGGAAATTATGCAGCGTATTACAATTTGGTGAATTCTGGAAAAGAACAAACACAAACTACGCACGGAGATCGTTACGACGAAAACCGTCCGTACAGCATTTCTTCTTACATAAAAGGAAGCATTTTCCTTTCTCAATTAGAATATGTAATTGGAAAAGACAATGTCGATGCAACTTTAAAAAGATATTTCAACGATTTCAAATTCAAACACCCAACGCCAAACGATATCAAAAGAACAGCCGAAAGAGTTTCTGGAGCTGAATTAGATTGGTATTTAACAGACTGGGCACAAACAACAAACACAATCGATTACGGAATCAAAGATGTGGTAGACAACGCAGGAAAAACAACTGTATCTTTAGAAAGAATTGGAAGAATGCCAATGCCAATCGACCTAAAAGTAGATTATACAGACGGAACTTCAGAAACATTCTACATTCCGTTAAGAATGATGAATTACATCAAACCAAATCCAAACCCAAATCAAAAAAGAACAGTTCTTGAAGACTGGGCTTGGGCACAGCAAAACTATAGTTTTACAATTGACAAAAACAAAACCACAATCAAAAAAATCACCATCGATCCAAGCGGATTAATGGCTGATGTAAAACCTGCAAATAATGTTTTTGAAGTGAAATAATCTTCAAAATAACTTTGTTTAGTTAGCATAAAATCAGAAAATTCAATTGCCTCCAGCTTTAGCTGGAGGTTTTTTTGTGATAAATGTGAAAGGCTTTAGCCAAACTCGAATAGTTTGGCTAAAGCCTTTTTATTTCATTAATTTTCATTTAATAATAAGAAGCATCACAAAAGGCATTTTAATAACAGGGTTTCCCGCTCTCGGCTATATCTCGCTGTTGCCCGACATCGGGCCAGCAAGGATACCGCCTCCATCGGGGCTAGATACAAACAATAGGCTTCTTTTAAAGATTTAGATCTAGAACTTGTCAAAAACTTCTCGCCAGTTTTGTCATTCGACCAAAAGGAGAATCGAGCGATAGCGAACAGGCGAAGCAAATCACACTATAGCTCCAAAATGCAAATCTCTAATCTTTGTCGGATCCCGCGTGCGATTTCTCCCTTTAGTCTTTGGATTTTTTGGTTAAATAAAATCCTAAGTATTATCTTGTTATTTTTAACCTTAAACTGTTATAAAAATATCTTTTACAGGATTAATAAAACACTGATTGCTCTATATTTTTAAACTATAATTTTTAAACGGTTTAAAAATGAGTGAACAGGTAAAGTATAATTTTAGAGTTCTGCATACGATTAACTATAAGCTTTTTGATAAGATTTATGATGTTGTGAATACTTACGATGTTGAAATTAATCAATCAGTTGACAGGGAATTAAGATTGGAATTAGACCGTCATAATTTTAGGATAAATGATAATAAAATAGATAAAAAGTTCGAAAAAATAGCTCACGAATATAATAAAACACTTTTTCCTGTTTTGTTTGATGTGAAGGAAGGCAATTTTTCACTTGCCAATTATAACGAAATTTCAAAACGTATAGCTCGAAAAGACGAAGAGCTTAGGCTAAAACACGAAGGTCCTGGATTTGATTATATACGAAATGGATTTCTGGAAAAAGTAGCCAAAGACGGTTATGACATGGCAAAATACTTCTATTCTTTTGGACTTATCAGGATACTACTTCTTTGTTTAGAAAAAACAGAAAATAATCCTGATTATAATTTTCACTGGGAAGCAATTCCAATTGCAAGTGATGTGTTTTGGAACGGAAAAAAAGAATTTGGTCTAGAATCAAAAATTTTAAAATACAAAGGAGAAAGTCTTGGTACTCAAGAGCTTTTTGAAAAAATAAAAGGTTGTGGAAACGCCTATCAATATCCAGAAAAAGTTACAGATGAAGAATCTGTAATTGCGACTACTATAAAACACGAAACCGAATACATTACTACAGCATTGGATTTTGAATTTTCTGAAACAGAAATAAAAATCAGCAATTCTTATTTTAATTACGGAGAAAATATAGTTCTAAAACGAAAATAGAAAAATAGATGAATGAGCTAGGCAAGAATTGCAAATTTAGGGTAGTTAGAAATGTAGCTTATAGATTAGATGAGCAAAGAGATGAAACAATTTATAGCTACGAAATTGAATTTCAGAAAACAGGAATAAAAGAATTTATTGTAGAAATAAGCAACTTCACTTATTCAGATTATGCGAAAAAGAAAATGCTGGATCATTCTATTGACAAGCTTTTTAATGAATATAACGCTGCTTTTTTTCCTGTTTTATTACATTTTAAAGATGATATCTGTTTTTTAAAAAACAAAGAAAATATAATCCAAAGACTAAAGACTAAAATAATCAACTAAGAATTAATCCAAATTATTTGATTGACAGTGAGATAGCAAAAACAAGGAATATAAGCCAGCATCATGTTATAGATGACATGAAGAAACATTTTTTACAAAATACAAAAAACGATTATTTTATGGAGGATCATTGCTCTCAAGGAATGATGGAACTATTGCTTTATAGTCTGGATAAGATAAAAAATAGTGGTGGCTATTCTTTAAAATTTGCCCTTTGCCCTTTTTATTTTAAGCCAAAATGGGAATGTGCAAAAGGGGATGGAGAAGATAATGTTTTAAGGCATGTGGGACGTTTAAAGAAAAGTAAAAAACTTTTTAAACAATTTAAGAATTATGCCACGCTGCAAGGAATATGTTTGAATAAAATTGATAGTCGTCTACCTATATATTCAGAATTAAATCATGAAGTACATTTTAATCCGGAAAATTTCTCTTTTGATTTTTTTGAAATGGATATAAAAATTCAACATGATTTTTATGATTATAAAGAAACTATTTACATATCAGCCATTAATAAAAAACTACACAATGAATAATTCTTCAATACCTTATTTAGTAAAAAAAGGCGATACTCTGGCAAGTATTGCTAAAGAGCTTGGCATAACAAACCCGTACGATTTGCGCCATTACCATAATATGAATGCTGAACCCAGGGACGGAATTGGCCCAGAACCACCTGTAGGGAAAACACTGCTAACCCCCTCTTCCGAAAAGATTAAGGAAATAAATGCCAAAAGAGCAAAATCTGACGAAGAAGAAAAAACAGCAAATGAAGAGAAAGAACAGAAAAAAGAAACGGAAGAAAAAGAGCAGAAAGAAGAGGAAAAGCAAAAAGAAGAGAAACAAAAAGAAACCGCTCAAAGTGCTCACGATGGCAAATACTTTGTAGTACACGGCGCATTGTGCAGTTGTGATAAAGCAGAAAACCCAAAACAACAGGCTAAATTACTAGTCACTACACATAAAAAAGTAATCTTTAATGCTGAGGATGGCAAACTCTCTGCTACAGATGCCGACAAAACTTTTAATCCTGCCGCAGCAACTTTTGGTAAATGTACTTTAAAACCTTCTTCTAGCGGAAACTTACCATGTGCTTTATCTCCTGCACCTAAATGGAATACAGTATATGAGAAATCAACAATTTCAGGCAATTGCCTCTTAACTGAAATTTCAACATTACAATGTACTGTAGGCGGAAAAATTGGAGTAGTAAATTCGGGACAGACAGATACGGTGATGAAAGAACATTCGGAAAATACAAATCCCGCAGTACTTGCTTTGATAAACCAAGCAATCGATATGCCGATACTAAAAACCGCTTATCCAATTGTAGCGAGCATTGAATTAAAAAGTATAAA
>NZ_CAMLIX010000290.1 GCF_946479975.1 uncultured Flavobacterium sp. | reverse complement strand
ATTAGAGCGTAAAGATTTATCATTGAACCATTCGATGATTTCATTAGGTTCTTGTACAATGAAATTAAACGCCGCTTCAGAAATGTTGCCTTTATCAATGCCAAACTGGAACAGCATTCACCCGTTTGCACCAGTTGACCAAGTTGAAGGTTATCTTACAATGTTAAAAAGATTAGAGCAGCAATTAAATGTAATTACAGGTTTTGCCGGAACAACTTTACAGCCAAACTCAGGAGCTCAGGGAGAATACGCAGGTTTAATGGCGATTCGTGCTTACCACATGTCAAGAAACGAAGGCCACCGTAATGTATGTTTGATTCCTTCATCGGCTCACGGAACAAATCCTGCTTCTGCAGCGATGGCAGGAATGAAAATCATTGTTACCAAAACGACTCCGGAAGGAAATATTGACGTTGAAGATTTAAGAGAAAAAGCGATTGAACACAAAGATGATTTATCTTGTTTAATGGTAACCTATCCTTCTACTCACGGAGTTTTCGAATCTTCAATTATCGAAATCACAAAATTAATCCACGATAACGGCGGATTAGTATATATGGACGGTGCAAACATGAACGCGCAGGTTGGATTAACAAATCCGGCTACAATTGGCGCTGACGTTTGTCACTTAAACTTACACAAAACGTTCGCTATTCCTCATGGTGGTGGCGGACCTGGAGTTGGACCAATCTGCGTGAACGAAAAATTAGTTCCGTTTTTACCAACAAACCCAATTTTAAAAGTAGGCGGCGAGCAAGCCATTACAGCTATTTCATCTGCACCTTACGGATCTGCTTTGGTTTGTTTGATTTCTTACGGCTACATTACTATGATGGGTGCTGAAGGATTAAAAAGCGCTACAGAACACGCGATCCTAAATGCAAATTACATGAAAGCACGTTTCGAAGGTCACTACCCAATTCTTTATACAGGAGAATGCGGAAGAGCGGCGCACGAAATGATTTTAGATTGCCGTTCATTTAAAGAAAACGGAATCGAAGTTGGTGATATCGCAAAACGTTTAATGGATTACGGTTTCCACGCTCCAACGGTTTCTTTCCCAGTAGCTGGAACTTTAATGATCGAACCAACTGAATCTGAGGATTTAGCAGAATTAGATCGTTTTTGTGATGCGCTTATCTCAATCAGAAAAGAAATTGAAGTAGCAACTGCCGATGATAAAAACAACGTATTGAAAAATGCACCGCACACATTAGCAATGTTAACTAACGACGCTTGGGATTTCCCTTACACAAGAGAAAAAGCAGCTTATCCATTAGATTACATCGCTGATAATAAATTCTGGCCATCTGTTCGTCGCGTAGACGATGCATACGGAGACAGAAACTTAATCTGCAGTTGTGCACCTATCGAAGCTTACATGGAAAACTAAGAATTAGTTTTTTATAAATCATAGATTGTCAAACCCGACAGGTTTTAAAAACCTGTCGGGTTTCTTTTTAAATTCCAATCCGAAAAATCCAAATTCCAAATTCCAAAAATCTAAAATCTAAAATCTAAAAAAATCTGGGCGTGCCACCATCCGATAAGAGGGCTAATTTCACTTTGCGCTTATTGGCCCTCTTATCGTGATACTGTCGGGCTATCCGCGCTACTTCGGTAGCTTGCTCCTATCCCTCACGCGATCAGAACCATGAAGAAGATTAGGTTTTAAAAAACATAACTTTTTGTTAGATTTTTGTGAAATTAATTTTAAAGATTAAACTTATTTCTGAATTTTAGTCTAATAAAAAGCTGTTTCAATCGTTTGAAATAAAGGAAATAGTAAAAAATCATTAGAAGAATTACAATATATCTGAAAAAAAATTGTAATTTCATAATTATATGCATGCATACTATTTTTTATGATAGTTATCATAATATTATTTATACATTAGCGCTAAATTTGTGTTATAATTAAAGGGAAAATGAAAATAAAAATAATTGGTATTGGAAGTTACATTCCTAATTTAGAAGTTAAGAATACGGATTTTGATAAACATATTTTTTTAAATGAAGATGGAACTCCATTTGGTTACCCAAACGAAGTCGTAATTAAAAAATTTAAAGGCATTACTGGGATAGAAAATCGCCGTTATGCAGAACCTCAATATACAGCATCAGACTTAGCCTTTTTTGCAGCCGAAAAAGCAATCGCAAATGCAGGAATCGATGCAGAAACATTAGACTACATCATTTTTGCGCACAATTTTGGTGATGTAAAATCTGGTACACATCAAACGGACATTTTACCGAGTTTAGCAACCCGCGTAAAAAACAAATTGGCTATTAAAAATCCGAAATGTGTCGCTTACGATATTCTTTTTGGATGTCCAGGATGGATTGAAGGTGTTCTTCAAGCAAATGCTTTCATCAAATCTGGAATGGCAAAACGTGTAATGGTAATTGGTGCCGAAACTTTGTCTAGAGTTGTCGATGATCACGATCGTGATTCTATGATTTATTCTGATGGAGCTGGAGTTTCTATTTTAGAAGCATCACCAGATGAATCGGGCTTATTGTCTTATGAAAGTGCAACTTACGCAAATGACGAAGCAAATTACCTTTTCTTCGGAAAATCATACAATCCAGATTTAGATCCAGACATTAAATACATCAAAATGTATGGACGCAAGATCTACGAATTTGCGTTAAGTAATGTGCCGCTTGCAATGAAAAGCTGTCTAGATCAAAGCGGAATTGCAATTGATGATGTGAAAAAAATCCTGATTCACCAAGCAAACGAAAAAATGGACGAAGCAATTGTCGAGCGTTTCTTTAAACTTTACGACAAAGCTTCACCTAAAGATATTATGCCAATGAGTATTCACGATTTAGGAAACAGCAGTGTGGCAACAGTTCCTACTTTATACGATTTGATTCTACAAGGAAAAATCGAAAATCAAGAAATCAACAAAGGAGATGTGATCATTTTTGCTTCAGTTGGAGCTGGAATGAACATTAATGCTTTTGTTTATAGATATTAATACAATCTCGCAAAGACGACGCGAAGTCGCAAAGTTTTTTTAACCATATAAGTAATATAAGAGATTTTAAGTTTTCACTTAATTGAACTTACATTACTTATATGGTTTATTTTTTTTTATCAATACTTCGCGTTTTTGCGAATTTCACTTTAAAACTTAGCACTGCAACTGAACACTAAAAACTGAACACTGATTACTTTTTTAGTATATTTGCGACCTAATTAAAATCAAGAACGAGTAATTGGTTCGTTCGCAAAGACTATGTACGAAAAAACGTTTCCAAATAAAAGATTCAAACTTACCTTAGAGTTTTTACAAAAGCACGTTAGCACATCAGAAACCATTTTTGATTTTGGTGTTCCGAATCCGTTTTCTAAAATAATGGAAGAAAATGGATATACGGTAAAAAACACAAAAGGCGAAGATTTAGACAACGATCAAACGGCATTACAAACAGAAGATTATACTGTTTTTACAGCATTTGAGATTTTCGAACATTTACTAAATCCATACACGGTTTTACAAAACGTAAAATGTGATAAATTATTAATTTCGATTCCGTTACGTTTGTGGTTTTCTCCAGCATATCGTTCTAAAACAGATATGTGGGACAGACATTACCACGAATTTGAAGACTGGCAATTGGACTGGCTTTTAGAAAAAACAGGCTGGAAAATCACAGATCGTCTACAATTTACACATCCCGTAAAAAAATTAGGATTTAGACCTTTATTACGTTATTTCACTCCAAGATATTATATTGTTGTCGCGGAAAAAATAAAAGCCTAAAGCAAATTCCAAAAAAAATAAAATTCCAAATTCCAATTAAACACGTTTTAATTGGAATTTGGAATTTTAAAGAATTGGAATTTTATCCGAATTTGGAATTTAAAAAATTGGAATTTAAAATGAAATATTACATCGTCATTCCCGCGCACAACGAGCAAGATTTAATTGGCCTTACATTACAATCTTTGGTTTCACAAACTGTTTTACCATCAAAAATTGTGGTTGTCAATGATAATTCGACAGACAAAACAGAAGAAGTTGTTTTAAGTTTTGCAAAAGAGAATCCGTATATTTCCGTTGTCAATAAAACTTCAGATGCAATTCATATGCCCGGAAGCAAAGTAATTCAGGCTTTTCAGAAAGGTTTTGAAACTTTAGATTCAGAATATGATATTATTGTAAAAATCGACGGTGATTTAATTTTTCCTCCAAACTATTTCGAAACCATTATCAAACATTTCGAATCAGATCCAAAAATCGGAATGGTTGGCGGATTCTGCTACATCGATAAAAATGGCGAATGGGTTTTAGAAAACTTGACCGATAAAGATCATATTCGCGGTGCTTTAAAAGCTTATCGCGCAGCAACTTTTCAGCAAATTGGAGGTTTACGCCCCGCAATGGGCTGGGACACAGTTGATGAATTACTTTGCAAATATTACGATTGGAAAATTGTCACCGACGAATCTTTGCATGTAAAACATTTAAAACCAACTGGCGCAAATTACAACAAAACAGCTCGCTACAAACAAGGCGAAGCCTTTTATACTTTAGGATATGGCTTCTGGATTACGGCAATTGCTTCGGCAAAATTGGCGATGATGAAGAAAAAACCATTTCTATTTTTGGACTACATTAGGGGATTTTGGAAAGCAAAAAATGCAAAAACTCCCTTGTTAGTAACTCCTGAACAAGCTAAATTTATTAGAAATTATCGTTTGAAAAAAATGAAAGAAAAGTTAATTTGATTGGTAAAACACTCGAAAAACTCTTAACTCATAACCCAAAACTCATAACTTCTTTTTACCTTAGCCAATATTTAAAAATTATGATGCTAATTCGTTATTTATCCCAAATCGGGAGATATTTTTTAATGCTGAAAGAAATTTTCAATAAACAGACCAAATGGCCTGTTATGAAAAGTCTTATTCTAAAAGAAATCGATGATCTTATTATAGACTCTCTTGGAATTGTTTGCTTCATCTCTTTTTTCATCGGAGGAGTTGTTGCGATTCAAACAGCTTTAAACTTAACAAATCCTTTAATCCCAAAATATTTAATTGGTTTTGCTACACGTCAATCTGTAATTTTGGAGTTTGCTCCTACTTTTATTTCAGTTATTATGGCTGGAAAAATGGGATCATATATTACTTCAAGTATCGGGACAATGCGTGTTACAGAGCAAATTGATGCTTTAGAAGTTATGGGAGTTAACTCATTAAACTATCTTGTTTTTCCTAAAATTATAGCTTTACTAATGTACCCTTTTGTAATTGGGATTAGTATGTTTTTAGGAATTTTTGGTGGATGGATGGCTTGTGCTTATGGCGGATTTTCAACTGGTGAA
>NZ_CAMLIX010000289.1 GCF_946479975.1 uncultured Flavobacterium sp. | reverse complement strand
GTGCTTCATTTCCTTTTGTAGTTTCCATCAGCATGTAACTTGGGCCAGAAGTACCACGGGCTTCAAAATTCAAAACCAAACCAACATCTTTTGCCCACGGATGCTTATTTACAAAAAGAGCAGCGCCGTTTAAACCTAATTCTTCAGCATCTGAAAAGAGTATGATAATATCGTTTTTTTGAGGATGTTTGGAGTATAAAAAGGCACGAATACCTTCTAAAATCGTTGCGACACCAGAAGCATCGTCGCTTGCACCTTTTGAGAAAGAATGCGGGGCACTATCGTAATGAGAAAGAAGTAAGAGTGCTTTTGTATTGTTTGTTCCTTTAATTCGAGCCAAAATATTTTTTGACTTTACTAAAAGGCCTTTATCATTTAGCGTAAAACCTTCCTGGACGCTTGTTTCTAAACCAATTCTGTTTAATTCAAGTTTGAGATAATTGGCCACCAGCTCATGGTTTGTAGATCCGACATAATGGGGTTTCTGCGCAATAATTTCGACTTGATTTAAAGCCCTTTCGGTAGAGAATTCTGCGAGCGCTTCGTCATCTTTGTTGATTCCTTGCGGCATCATTGTGGCGTAGATAATGCCTAGCAAAGCTAACACGCAGACTATGGCAAGAATTGAGGTTTGGTTTTTTCTCATGGTTAATAAATACTAACTATATTTCTTTTTTAACAAGCATATAATAATCATTGTCCAAGGAACGATAGCCTTGGTCGTACAAGAAATAATATGTATTTCCTGTCTTAGTTTGTAAAATATTGGTAAAGAACTCAAAATCAAAGCCTTTGTTTAACATTTTGTCACGGGTTGCTTTTGATTTTCCCTCTGTATTTAACTCTGCCAAAATACGGTAATTTTTGCGTAACTTGTTGTTTATATTTCGCATGAAATTCGTACTATCTTTATTTATTTTATTATTGTACGCATTTCGGCAACCGTCCGAACAGAATTTCTTGTCTTCACGGCCAACAATTGTAGCAGAACATTCAAGGCATGTTTTCATGTTACGATTTTTAATTTATTGAAAATCAGATTCTTTATTAATTATTTGATTTACTTCGTAGATTAAAATTTCTACTTTCTCAATATCACAATTGGTTAAAATAATATCCATAAATCCATTGTTCTTATTTATTCTCAGGACATTAGATTTTGCTGGATAATACAAACCAAACGTAATTTCAATTATTTTATTAAAAAAAGACAAATTCCGAATTAGTTCTAAGCTTTTAATGTCTTCTATTTCAATTACTCTGTTGTCTTTTTGATGGTCGGCATTGTTAATTACTAAATGACTTTCATCAATATAAATCTCAAATAATGGTTTTTTTCTAATGATCGTCATTTAGCAATTTTATCTTTATTTTAGTTTTTTAATTTCATAAAGATCAGATCTACGGTCTTTTAACGTTTTTACGCTTCCGTGTTCGTGAAGTTCTTTCAATAAATTTAAATCAACATCGACAATTAAAGTCATTTCTGTGTTTGGAGTAGCTTCTGCTTTGATTCCATTACTTGGAAAAGCAAAATCCGATGGTGTAAAGACAGAAGACTGCGCATATTGAATGTCCATATTATTTACTTTCGGAAGATTTCCAACGCAACCTGCTATGGCTACATAACACTCATTTTCGATCGCGCGCGCTTGAGAACAATGTTTTACACGGGTATAACCGTTTTGTGTATCGGTCAAAAATGGAACAAATAAAATGTTCATTCCTTCGTCTGCCAAAAGTCTTGAAAGTTCTGGGAATTCGACATCATAACAAATTAAAATTCCAATTTTACCACAATCGGTATCGAAGGTTTTAAATTCAGAGCCGCCTTTCATTCCCCAATGAATGACTTCGTTTGGCGTAATATGAATTTTGGTATACATTTCTGAAGTTCCGTCTCTTTTACACAGAAAACCAACGTTATATAGATTTCCGTTGTCAACATAAGGCATGCTTCCTGTAATTATATTGATGTTGTACGAAATGGCAAATTCCTGGAAACGTTTTCTAATTGGATCCGTATGACGTGCCAGTTCACGAATCGCCTCTGCTTCAGATAAATGATTATAATCGGCCATTAAAGGTGCGGTAAATAATTCTGGAAATAACGCAAAATCAGATCCATAACCAGAAACGGCATCGATAAAGAATTCGGCTTGTTCAAAAAGGGCTTCAACATTATTCAACGGACGCATCTGCCACTGAATCAATCCCAAACGAATAACATTTTTTCTAAGATTAATTAGTTTCGGACTATCATCATAATAAATATTGTTCCATTCTAATAAAACGGCAAATTCTTTGGACTCTTCATCGCCTTCCAAATAATTTTTGATGACTCTTAAAACGTGAAAATCATTGCTCAATTGAAAAGAAAGAACAGGATCATATAATTCTTTGGTACGGACTTTTTCAATGTAAATTTTAGGAGACATTTTTTTTGCATGTTCCCTATAACTCGGAATTCGACCAGCAAAAACAATCGCCTTTAAGTTTAATTGCTCACAAAGTTCTTTTCTGGCGTCGTATAATCGGCGTCCTAAACGTAAACCTCTGTAGTTTGGATGAATAAAAACATCTATTCCGTATAAAATTTCCGCATTTGGATTGTGGGTAGAGAAGGTGTAATCACCACTAATTTGCTGGTAATTATGTCTTTTTTCTACCAATTTTTCATCAACAATAAGAGATAAGGCAGAACCAACTACCGCTCCATCCACCAAAATAACCAATTGCCCTTCTGGAAAAATAGACAGCAATCTTTCAATATCCTCAGATCCCCAATATGAATCGGCCATTTCTGGATACGATTCAATCATTGATTTTTTTAGCTGTTTATAGTCTTCAATTTCTAAATTTCGTAACTCGACTTTATTGATTTTTGCCTGCATATAGTAAGATTTATCTCAAATATACAAAAAACTATTTCCATTTACAAACGCTTACAAATAGTTACAGTCGATAGTAAATAGTTAATAACCGACTGTCATTGCTGACTTGTATCATCTTTGCACTGTTGAAGTTGACGAACAATTTCAATTTATATAACCTAAAAATAATATACGCCATGAATGCAATGAAAAACAGAGTACAATTAATTGGTAACGTTGGGAATGATCCAGAAGTTAAAACATTAGAAAACGGAAAAAAACTGGCCCATTTGACAATCGCAACAAATGAGTACTACAAAAATGACAAGGGAGATAAAGTAGAAAAAACAGAATGGCACCGAGTGACAGCGTGGGACAAAACAGCAGAAATTATTGAAAAATATGTAGTGAAAGGAAAAGAAGTTGCAATCGACGGGAAACTAACGCACAGAAGTTATGATGATAAAAACGGAGAAAAACGTTATGTAACAGAAGTTGTAGTCAATGAAATTTTATTGTTGAGTAAATAAAATAAAAGCTTTGTCAAAGTTTTAAACTTTGACAAAGCTAACTTGTACAAAACCCGACAGGTTTTATCCGAAGCATCGGGATAAAACCTGTCGGGTTTTCCATATTAATGTAAACAGTTAATGTTCCGTTAGGAACATCTCGTTGGTAGAAATCAAATGTAAATTGCGGTTATACGTTCCGTAGGAACGTTTGAATTTATTATTTCTGTCAAATAGTTGTCCCTACAGGACACAATGCAAAATCAATCCTTTTTTCTACCGACGAAATATTCCTACGGAATATCCAAACCGCTTAGATGAATTTTTTAATGAATTGCTACAAAAATTTGATTTATAAAACAGAAGCTCCATTTACATCTGTGGTCAAAACCTCGCTCATATAATCAAAAAACGGTCGCATGTTTTTGAAGGCATCCAAAGCCAATTCCAAAAAATTCGGACTTAAAACCTCTTCATCTGTAAAACGTTTTATAACCAAAAATTGTTTGTACCGAAGTAAATCAATTGCTGGATGATCGATTTCAAAACCCTTTGGTTTAGTTTTAAGCTGCTCGCCTTGTAAAGTTCCAAAATTACTTTTGAAAGATTTTGAATTTAGTATTTTCTGAAAAGTTGCGGGATCTTGAGCAAATTCGGCTCTTATTCTTTTTAAATCAGATGCGTTTGGTCCCCAGAAACCTCCAGCAAAAAAGCTGTTTCCTTTTTCCAAGTGAAAATAATAACCGCCACGTCGTGCTGCAGTGGCACGAGTAAAACTTCCGCCCCAATAATGTTTAAAAGGAGTTTTGTCCTTAGCAAAACGAATATCACGATAAATTCTATATACGCTTTTTTTGCCCGAAGTATTTTCAAGAACATCTGTTTTAGAAAGTTCTTTCAGCAAGGCGCCAGCAAAATTTTCAATATGATTTAATTCGGTTAAATATTGCGGTTTATGAGCTTCAAACCAAGGTTTGTTGTTGTTTTGTTGTAGCTGAACCAAAAAATCAAGACTTGATTTTGGTATAATAATATCGTTTTTCATAATGGAATTTAAAATCTAGACTGCAATTTAAAACTAAAAAACCCACCAGAGAAATCTGATGGGTTTTAATATATTTTGTTAAGCCGTTTTTTTGAATAAATCAAACATAGGACAACGTGAGCAACGCTTCTTTTCGCTTTTTTTATATTTCTCACAACAAGAAGATTTACAGTTTTCTGCTTTCTTAATCTTCTCAAGGATAACTTTATTCTTTTTGTCTTTTTTATCCTTTTTCTTGTCTTTGTCTTTTTCTTTCTTGCCCAATTTTCCTCAGTATTATAAAAACAGAGACAAATATAAAGGAAAAAAGTAATTTTTAAATATTCTAAATAAACTTTAACTTTTTTTATTTCGGATTGATGGCAATTGAACTTGTAACTGTTAATTGCTGAATATCACGGTCAAATAAGTAAAGTCCGCCTTTGTCTTCGCCAATCAAATTGATTTTATCCAAAATAGATTTAGCTGTAGCTTCTTCTTCAATTTGCTCAGAAACGTACCATTGTAAGAAATTATGTGTTGCATAATCTTTTTCTTCAAAGGTAATATGAACTAATTCATTGATCGATTGCGAAACAAAAAGTTCATGTTTATAAAGCTCCTCAAACATTTCTTTAAAAGTAGAATAAGATATTCTTGGCGCTTTTAGATCTGTAATCTGGGCGTGGCCACCGCGTTCGTTTACATACCTAACTAATTTAAGCATGTGTGCACGCTCTTCGTCTGACTGCGTGTACATAAATTGAGCAATTCCTTCTAATCCGTGTACTTCAGCCCAGCAAGCCATTGAAAGATACGTTTGCGAAGATTCTGCCTCTATTCTAATTTGCTTATTTAAAGCCGATTCAATATTTTTTGATAGCATAATAGATGTCTTTTTAGTAAAATTAATAAAAATAATTCAGACCATTTTTCTGAACATCGAAAACAATAAAACTAACGGTGCTTAATACTCTCAAATGTAGCA
>NZ_CAMLIX010000288.1 GCF_946479975.1 uncultured Flavobacterium sp. | reverse complement strand
GTCTTACCACCATGACATTCGCGGCAAAAGTAGACACTTTACAAGTTGCCAGCACCGCAATGGGAAAAACCTATAAAGCGGCGGTCGTTTTGCCTAATTCTTACGCTAAAGGCAAAACCACTTTTCCTGTAATGTATTTGTTGCACGGAGCTTACGGACATTTTAGCGATTGGCTTAAAAATACTCCAAACAAAAAATTAGTTCACAATCTTGCAGATCAATACAATATGATTATTGTAATGCCAGAAGGAGAAACATTTAGTTTTTATATTGACAGTCCGGTAAATAAAGAAAGCCAGTTTGAAACTTTTATCACTCAGGAAGTCATTCAAAAAGTAGATAAAACCTACCGAACAATTGCAAATAAAAGCGGTAGAGCGATCACAGGACTTTCAATGGGCGGGCACGGCGCTTTGTATTTATCTGCCAGACATCCAGATTTATTCTGCGCGGCTGGTAGTATGAGTGGCGCTGTAGATATGAGCACAATGCTTAATAGAGATTCTTCTGCTCAAGTTGTAAAATTAATGCAGCCCGTTTTTGGAGATAAAAGCGGTAACAGCGAATTATACGAACAAAATTCTGTTTTAAGAATGGCCGATAAACTTAAAGCAAACAAATTGCCTTTAATAATTGACTGTGGTGTAGATGACTTTTTAATTGAACCAAACAGAGAATTACACAGAAGATTGGTTTATAATAAAGTAGATCACGATTATACCGAACGGCCAGGTGCGCATACGTGGGATTATTGGGAAAATTCATTGCCATATCACGTATTGTTTTTTAGCAAAATATTATTTAAAAGTCAGGTAACTGTGAAAAAATAAAGTTTTTTTATTCTAAAATAAGCCAAATAACTTTTTTTGGTTTAATTTTTGGAATACCTTTATGTATATAATCCTTAAAAAATAAAAATTATGAAAAAGATACTTACACTATTCGCTGTTGTTGGAATGATGGCGTTTTCGAGTTGCTCGAATGATAATAACGATGTAGATAATGATACGATTCCTCAAGCATTTGAAGTGAAAAATCAAAATTTTACAGTAAGACCACAGAATCCTGCAGAAGGGTTAGTTATATATGGTACATTTAATAACTATGTAGGTGGGGACTTGTTTAATGATGAAACAGTTTTGATTTACAGATTAAAAGCAACTATTGATTCTCAAACTCCAGTATGGCAATTGCTTCCAACAACTTTGTTTTTTAGTAATGGAGATGAGATAACTTATGATTATGATTTTAGTAAAGAAGATTTTAAAATTTATGTAGGTGCTAATTTTAATTTATCTCCTTCATCTCAATTTGCAACTAATCAAACTTTTAGAATTGTAATAATTCCTTCAGTTCTAGCTTCTACGGTAAATAAAACAAATTATTTAGAAGTAATGAAAGCTGCTAAATTGAACGAAAGCCAAATTAAAAATATAAAGCTTTAAGTTTTAAGTTTATAACAAAAAAGGAAATCGAAAGATTTCCTTTTTTGTTAATTATTTATCAATTAATTTTTTATAAAAGTAAATTGTTGCGAAAATCCTCTACCAGATGCATTTGTTAAGTTTATAAAATATGTTCCTGTTGGTAAATTTGAAACATCAATACTTATGAGGTTTGGATTTATTAATGAAAAATTGTTGCTATTAACAACGCTCCCCATGATATTTACAATAGTAACGTTAATATCAGCTAAAGTAATTTCTCCTAGTTGTTTTCTTATTCTTGTGTCCTCTATGTTGATTATGGAGATTGCAGGATTTGGATAAACAATAAGTGGTAATGTAGATGTAGATGTATTTATAGAAGGAGTCATGCTTACTTCATTACTATAGTATGTTTCGCTATTGTAGATGTAATCTGTAGCGATACGTCTAAATTTATAGGTTGGAACTGATGGTTCATTTCGACCTATTCCGGGAATGAACTCAGGCTTTGCTGGAGTGTAATTTTGAGATGTGGCATTTGGAATATTGGTCCAATTGCTAACCTTTGCTCCTCGTTCGGTAATCATTTGACTTTGCCATTGATATAGTAAATAAGTGTTTTTATCAGACATTGTTATAGGTCCAGTTATTGTCGATGGAATGTCAATTTCATTGGAAGATGAAACTTGAAGGGTTTGATCGCAACATATAGTATTGTTATCTCGGATAGTTCGAAGTGATATCTTTATAATATTGCTGCTGAATCTTAAATTTTGATAAATTGCAATTCGTCTGACATGATATAATTTGTCTTTAGAATTGTTTGGTTGTGGGATGTACGAAGAATTAAGAGAACCTGAAGATTGGTTTGGAATTGTTGACCATTTATATTCTTCAGCGGATCCATTTGTTATTCGATATTCCCATTCATATTTGTCTATACTAATGTTGACATCGCTTCTTTTTGGGATGTAATAAGGGTTTTCAAGGACATTTAAATTAATACTTGATCTGTTGCCAAAGATGTCTTTTGGATTGTAAATACTTACTTCATATGAGTCATCCGTATTCAATGAGCCAATAATATTGATTTCGTTATTTGCTATTGGGGAAGGAACAACAGTAACAGTTACTTTATTGCTATTGTTTGGAAATTGACCTCCGTATAAATATCCTAAACTTCGTTCAACAGTAAAAGTGCCCAGTTGTGTAGTGTAATCTATACTTAGAGTTTGGGTTATATTATCTAGTTCAATCAGTTGTCCAAAATAATTCCATCTAGAATTTATACCGTATGGCTCTCTTTGGTATGGATTTAAGAACGTTGAGCCAATAATAGGCTGTGGTTTTTCTCCCAATCGAACAGTTTGGTTGCAACATAGTGTATTAACTATTTTTGTTGGATTTGGTGCATCAGCAGGAGGGTTTAAAGTCGTTCCTGTTGTCATTGTCGCATTTTTGATAATTGGAATATTTGAACTTCTGTAAATTACGTTTGAGAAAGTTTTGTATTCGGCATATAAATATTGTCCAGATGTGGGATGATCACTCCAAAATAAATTTATTACAAAGCTGACAGGTGCTGAATTTCCCCCACCAAAATACACTGACTTGCTGTTTCCGCCACTTACGACATTACTGACAACTCCATTAGAATAATAGATGCTTAAAGTTCCGTTGTCTCCAGGTGATGCTGGCATTTGTACTACAACGCCCAACGATATTGTAGAAGTTGGGGTGCTTGCTAGATTAATTGGCCCGCTGCTATAGTTGGTACCGTTTACTGTAGTTGGTGTTAAAGTTACTTTTTGGGAAAATATGCTTAATGAGCACATAAAAAGTAAAATAAAATAAAAATAATTTTTTCTCATGCTTTAAAATTTAAATTAAATAATGAGGTAAAAATATAAATAATAAAAGTATAATCTTATGTTTTAATGTTAAAAAGTAAGAAAAATTATAATTTAATATTGTTTGGACTAAAAAAAAGGAAATCGAAAGATTTCCTTTTTTTATGAATATATGTGAAAGACTTAATTAATCTTCGCTTGACGAATCATTTAGAACTTTTTCTTCTCCAAATTTAAGAGAAACTAAAATTCCAACTAAAAGTGATAAAGCGATAAATCCTAATGAAGCCCATTCTGGAACATGGAAGAAATCGTGCAGTAGCATTTTTAGTCCAACAAAAGCTAGAATAGCAACCAAGCTGTATTCTAAATAACTGAATTTTGCCAGCATATTTGCTAAGAAGAAATACATAGAACGTAAGCCTAAAATTGCAAAAATATTAGAACTAAATACTAAAAATGGATCTGAGGTAATTGCTAGAATTGCAGGAACACTATCTACTGCAAAAAGAACATCCATAACTTCAATTACGATCAAAGCGACGAATAATGAAGTTGCGGCCTTTTTTCCTTTTTCTGTTCTAATGAAAAATTTCTCTCCGTCAGATTCTGAAGTGATCGGTATAATCTTTCCTAATGTTTTATATACAAAAGAATCTTTTGGTTGAAAATCTTCGTCTTCTCCAGAAAAAAGCATTTTTACAGCAGTAAATATCAGGAAGATTCCAAATAAGTAAGTTGTCCAAGTAAATTTATTAATCAGCATTACGCCAAAGAAAATCATTAAACCACGAAAAACAATTGCGCCCAGGATTCCCCAGAACAAAACGCGGTGCTGGTATTTTTGCGGAATTTTAAATGAAGCAAAAATAATCGCAATCACAAAAATGTTATCTACGCTTAATGAAAGTTCAATCAGGTAACCTGTTATAAACTTCATTGCAGCAACAGTAGGTTTTAGATTATCGGGATTTGCAATATAATCTGTGGTATAAAGCCAATAAATTACTCCTGAAAAAAGGAATGATAAAGTAACCCAAATCAAAGTCCATTTGCTGGCTTCTTTAGTGCTAATAATATGTGGTGTTTTGTTAAAGACACCCAAGTCTAAAGCAAGAATTAAAACTACAGCAAGTAAAAATAGAGGCCAAACTAGCATAATGATTTTTTTTAATGATTTACAAAGATAAGTTTTGAAGTTTAACTTAAAAATTAAATTTATAAGAAACTTACTTTTAAAGTTAAGGAAAATTCTTTAGATGTGAAACGGAGAAATGAGTTGTTAATTGTGAATTGTAAAAGAGTGATGTACTTGTTAGATTTTTAAACATAAAAAAAGTGCCAGCAAAATGCTGGCACTTTAAAATATATTGTAAGCTTTGAATTATAGTGCTGATTTAACAGTTTTGATAATTCTAGCTGCAATTTTGTAAGGGTCTCCGTTTGAAGCTGGTCTTCTGTCTTCTAACCATCCTTTCCATCCTTTTTGAACAGTCATCAAAGGAATTCTGATAGAACATCCTCTGTCTGAAACTCCATAAGAAAAATCGTGGATAGAAGCAGTTTCATGCTTACCAGTTAAACGTTGGTCATTGTAAGCTCCATAAACCGCGATGTGCTCAGCAGTAACAGGACGGAAAGCCTCGCAAATTCTTTCGTAAGTTGCTTGGTCTCCACACGTTCTTAATACTTCGTTAGAGAAGTTAGCGTGCATTCCAGAACCGTTCCAGTCTGTGTCTCCTAGAGGTTTTGGGTGATATTCAATATAGTAACCATATTTTTCAGTCAAACGGTCTAAAAGGTAACGAGCAACCCAGATTTCATCTCCAGCTTTTTTAGCACCTTTAGCGAATAATTGGAATTCCCATTGTCCGCAAGCAACCTCTTGGTTGATTCCTTCAAAGTTGATTCCAGCAGCGATACATAAATCTGCATGCTCTTCAACTAATTTTCTACCGTGTGTATTTTTTCCACCTACTGAACAGTAGTACATCCCTTGTGGAGCAGGGTATCCTCCAACTGGGAAACCAAGTGGAAGTTGAGTTTTAGTATCCATGATGAAATACTCTTGTTCGAAACCAAACCAGAAATCTCCATCATCATCAATAGTAGCTCTACCGTTAGAA
>NZ_CAMLIX010000287.1 GCF_946479975.1 uncultured Flavobacterium sp. | reverse complement strand
AAATGAAGGTTTTTAGATCTCAAGAAGAGATTAAACTTACTCCGAAAGAGTTTAAATTAATTCTTATTCTTGCGCATGCTCGCGGAAAAGTTTTATCAAAGCACTTTATTGCCGAAAAGCTTTGGGATTATCATATCGAAACCAATCAGAATACTATTGAGGTTTATATTAACTTTCTTAGAAAAAAGATCGACAAAAATCATGAAACAAAACTTATTCGTACTAAAGTGGGTTACGGATATTATTTAAGCGATCAAGAATGACATTAAAAAATCGAATATCACTTTTAGTAAGTTTACTGTTTACCATTCTTTTTGGACTGGCTTCGACGGTGATATTCGTTTTATATTCCAATTATCGAAAAGAGGAATTTCGAGATCGGTTAGAAGTAAAAGCTTTGTCGAACATTAAACTATTAGTTAACGTAAAACGTATTGATAATCAGCTTTTGAAGATTATTGATCAAAACTCTATAAATCAATTATATGATGAGAAAACACTGGTTTTTGATTCTAATTACAAACTCATTTATAGCAGTATTGATGATGCCAAGATCAATTGGTCTGTTGATGATTTAAAATATCTAAAGAAAAACAAAACATTTTTTAAGCAACAAGGAGATTATGAAGTTTATGGTGTTTTTTACGACACAAACGATAAAGATTTCTATGCTTTAATTTCAGCAACAGATGATTATGGTAAAAAGAAATTACTCTTTTTACGTTATACTTTAATTGTATCGTACATATTTTTTACTTGTTTATGCTGGGTTATTACTTCTTATGCAGTTAGAAAAGCAATGAATCCTTTGAATGCTTTTCATCAAAAAATAAAAAACATCAACGAGAATAATCTTGACACAAGAATTGAATCCAAAAGCACTAAAAATGAAATTGATTTAATTGCTGATGAGTTTAATTATATGATGGATAGAATTGAAGTTTCCTATCAAAAACAAAAAGAATTTACGGCACACGCATCGCATGAATTGAGAACACCGCTTTCGCGAATGACCTCTCAGATTGAAAATACTATTGCAGATTCTGACATTGAACAAAAAAATAAATCTTTCTTAAGTGGAATATTAGAAGACGTCAATCATTTAAGTGAATTAATTCATTCGCTTTTAATTCTTTCTCAAATTGACAATAAAAGAGTCGAAAGCCACGAAATACAGCGCATTGATGAAATTCTATTTTCATCAATTGAAAAAATAAACAAAACTTTTCCTGATTTTGTTATTCTTTTTGAAATGGAAGAAAGCGATGATCTTGACACTGCTTTAGAAATACAAGGAAATAAAAATCTTTTAGAAATTGCATTGACCAATGTTCTAAAAAATGCCTGCGTTTACTCAGACAATAAGCAGGCTAAAGTAAAAATAAGCACAGATCATTATCATCTAGTTGTGGCTGTTTCTAACACAGGAGATACTTTGAGTGATGAAGAACAAAAAAACCTTTTTCAGCCTTTTATGCGTGGTAAAAATGCTAAAGGAAAATCAGGTTTTGGACTCGGTTTGAGAATGGTTCAAAGAATCTTGACACTACATAAATCAAACATAACTTACTCAATTACAGATATTAACACGAATTTATTTCAGTTATTTTTTAATTTGTAAACTTTTTTAAGCTATTTTTAAGGTAGATTTTAAGGTCTCTTAAAGCCTGTCGATAGCATATTTGTAACAAATTAAAGATGATACAATGAAAAAGTTATTCGCATTGCTGTTATTTGCACTTCTCAATCAAGCTGCAATAGCTCAAAAAACAGTTACACTTGAAGACTGTGAAAGCCAATTTTTAAAGAAGAATTTATTTTTACTGGCATCTCAATATAATATTGACGCCTCGAAAGCCTTAACCATTCAAGCTCGCATTTGGGATAATCCAACGATTTCTGCCGAATTGAATGCGTATAATCCTGAGCGCGACAAATATTTTGATGTTGGAAAAGAAGGCCAAAAAGTATTTGCAATTGAACAGCTTATTTATCTTGGAGGAAAGAAAAAAAACGAAGTAAAACTGGCGCAGGCAAATGAAAAATTGGCTGAACTTCAATTCAATGATTTGCTTCGAACTTTAAAATTTCAATTGCGTAAAAGCTTTTATACGGTGTATTACAATTCTAAAAATTTAGAAAATACAGATAAACAACTGGCGCATATCGAAAATCTAATTAACTCTTATTCTGTTCAAGCGCAAAAAGGCAATATTCCTCTTAAAGATGTTGTACGTCTGCAATCCTTATATCTTAATTTTAAAAATGAACGTCTGGAAGTTATCAATGATAATATTGACGAACAGGCGAATTTAAAATTACTAATGAATGAAACTGAAAATGTAGTTCCTACTGTTGCTGCAGATGATTCAAACAAATATTTAAAAGTAATTGATTTTGATCTTAAAGGTTTTGAAGAACAAGCAATTGCAAATCGTCCTGATTATTTAGCAAAACAAAAAGAAATTGATGCTAATGAATTGAACGTAAAATGGCAGAAATCGCTTTCTGTTCCGGATATTACAGTTGGAGCAAACTACGATCAGCGAAGTGGCGCCTTTAATAGAGAAGCAAATGTGAATGTTGCGATTCCGTTGCCGCTTTGGAACAAAAACAAAGGAAATATTAAATATGCTCAAACTATTTTAGAACAATCTAAAATTGAAAAACAAAATTTCGCTTTACAACTCCAGACCGAAATTACTTCTGCATGGACAAAATGGGATGAATCAAGACAAAATTATTCTGTAATTAAACCCACTGTTAATTCTGATTTTGAAGCAGTTTACAACGGAATGCTGACCAATTTTCAAAAGCGAAATGTAAGTCTTTTAGAATTTACCGATTTTATGGAAAGTTATAATCAAGCGATAATTCAACTAAATGAATTAAAGAAAAAAGTGGTTATAGCTGGTGAAGAATTAAATAGCACAATCAACAAAGATTTATTTTAAAAATACTAAAGACATGAAACATACACTATTTATAGGAATCGCAATACTAAGTCTATCTCTGGCAAGTTGCAAAAAAGAAGTTGAAAATCCTGAAACAAATACTTCTTTTGTTTTAAGTAACGATATGCTGAAAACAACTACTACAGTAAATGCAGAAATGCAACCTTTGAAAAACGAACTTAGTTTTTACGGAAAAATTACAGCTGACAATAATAAAATGATTGACGTTTATCCATTGGTGGGCGGAAACGTTATGAAAGTAAACGTTGAACTTGGAGATTATGTAAAAAAAGGACAAGTTCTGGCAACTATTAAAAGTACTGATGTAGCTGATTTTGAAAAACAGTCAATTGATGCAAAAAGTGATTTATTGGTTGCTAAAAACAATTTGAAAGTTGCTCAGGAATTATTTGATGGAAAATTAAATTCTGAAAGTGACGTTCTTCAAGCCAAATCTGAAGTTAATAAAGCACAGTCTCAATTAAGCAAAGTTCAGGAAACGTATAAAATCTATAATATCAAAGCGGGATCAATCTACGAAGTAATAGCTCCAATAAGCGGTTTTATCATTCAAAAAAGTATAAATCAAGACATGCTTTTGCGTAATGACCGTTCTGAAAATATTTTTGATATCGCAGAAATCAGTGAAGTTTGGGCTATGGCCAATATTAATGAAATTGATATTAATAAAGTAAAACTTGGAACCGCAGCATCTGTTACAACTTTGAGTTATCCAGACAAAACGTTTCATGGAAAGGTAGACAAAATCTACAATGTAATCGATCCAGAAACTAAAGCGATGCAGGCAAGGATTAAATTAAGTAATTCTGATTACATGCTTAAACCTGATATGAACGCTAATATTAAATTGTCTTTTAACGAAAACCAAAGTATGATAGCCGTACCAAGTAAAGCAATTGTATTTGATAAAAGTAAAAACTTTGTTGTGGTATTTAAAGACCGTAATAATATAGAAACTAGACAAGTAGAAGTTTACAGAGTAGTTGGAGATATTACTTATATCTCAAGTGGTTTAAAAGAAAACGAAAAAGTAATCACCAACAATCAGTTGTTTATTTATGGTGCTTTAAATAATTAAGACATGAACAAATTCATTAAAAATATTATTGCTTTTTCGCTTAAGAATAAAGCATTTACATTCTTTTGGGTCGGAATATTGGCTGTTGCAGGGTTTATTTCATTCAAAAATATGCCAATCGATGCCTTTCCAGACGTTACCAATACACAAATCATTATTATTACACAATGGAATGGAAAAAGTGCAGAAGAAGTTGAACGTTTTGTAACTTCTCCTATTGAAATTTCCATGAACTCTGTTCAGAAAAAGACAAGCGTTAGAAGTATTACCATGTTTGGTTTATCGGTTATTAAAATCATTTTTGATGATGGAGTCGATGATACTTTTGCACGTTTTCAGGTAAATAATTTACTTAAAAACGTTTCGCTTCCAGATGATGTAGAACCAGACGTTCAGCCTCCTTACGGGCCAACAGGTGAGATTTTCAGATATATTGTAAAAAGTGACAGCCGAGACAGTAGAGAATTATTGACATACCAAAACTGGATAATCGACAAACAACTTCGTTCGCTTCCTGGTGTTGCAGATTTAAATGTTTTTGGAGGTCAAACCAAAACCTATGAAGTTGGTGTTGATCCTATTAAATTGGCTAAATATAACATTACGCCTTTACAGGTTTATAATGCTGTAAATGCTGGAAATATAAATGTTGGTGGAGATGTTATTGAGAAAAACGGACAAGCTTTTGTTGTTCGAGGTGTAGGTTTATTACAATCTAAAGAAGACATCGGAAATATTATTGTTGACGACGCGGCCGGAAATCCAATTTTGGTTAAAAATCTAGCAGAAGTTTACGAAAGTTCGATGCCAAGAGTTGGACAAACTGGTTTAGGAAATAATGACGATGCCGTTGAAGGTATTGTAGTGATGCGTAAGGGAGAAAATCCGCAGGAAACATTGGCTTTGATTAAAGCTAAAATCAAAGATCTTAATGATAATGTACTGCCGAAAGACATTAAAATAGAAACTTTTTACGATCGTGATAATCTGATGAATTTCACGACAGAAACGGTAATGCACAATTTATTCGAGGGAATTATTCTGGTTACCTGCGTTGTGTTTCTCTTTATGGCCGACTGGAGAACTACTTTTACGGTTTCTATTGTCATTCCGCTTTCGTTATTGTTTGCATTTTTATGTCTGAAAATGATGGGAATGAGCGCCAACCTGCTGAGTCTGGGTGCGGTAGATTTCGGAATTATCATTGACGGTGCGGTGGTAATGGTCGAAGGATTATTTGTGGTTCTGGATCATCGCGCGCATCAATTAGGAATGACGGCTTATAATAAAATTGCAAAAGGAAGCCTAATCAAAAAAACCGGAACAGAAATGGGTAAAGCCATATTCTTTTCTAAATTGATCATTATTACAGCGT
>NZ_CAMLIX010000286.1 GCF_946479975.1 uncultured Flavobacterium sp. | reverse complement strand
ATAAAAGGAGAAAATTTAAATCTTGATGCTAATTTTTCTGGATCTTTTTCCTTAAATGAAAACCTTAATTCATTGGCTACTACTCTATCCAGTATTACCAATAGCAACTGTACTGTTAACTCAAACCAAAGAACTATTACAATTAAATAAAAAAATCAATTCTCAAACCACCTAAAGCCTATGAAATAAGACTAAAAGTAAACATATTAACCTTATTTGTAAAAACTAACCAAAAAAAAACCAAAAGATGTTGGAACCATCTTTTGGCATTGTAGAACAGTAGTCAACTTTCGTTGACTGCATCTTAATTCAAAACAAAATTATGAATAAAAAACATAATTCAGAAAAGTATTTTTCTGGACCAGACCACTATTACCTATATCTGCTGCTTATGAGATCGATTACTGCATTTATTTGGCTCAGTATGTGTAGTTTATATGCGAACACTTCTTTAGGACAAAATAAAATACATGTTCGTTTTAAAAATACTCCACTAGTTGATTTCTTTTCTACTTTAGAAAAGCAGACTAATTACGTCTTCTTCTATAATGATGATGTTCTTAAAAGTCCTACTACCATTACTTTAGAAAAAGATGCACCTATAGAGGAAATCTTAAATAATGCATTAAAAAGCAATAATTTAACTTACGACATTATTGACAATCAAGTTATTGTAAAAAGAAATAAAAAGAAAGCAGAACAATTAGAATATGAACTTACAGGAAGAGTACTCGATAAAAAAGGCGAGCCTCTTATGGGGGTAAACGTAGTTTTAAAGGGAAAACAAACTTGGGATATCACCAGAAAAGACGGTGAATATCGAATGAGAGTTGCTCCAACTGATACTATTGTTTTTAGTTCGTTAGGTTTTAAAACAGTAACAATAGCTGTAAATAACAAAAGAACAATTGATGCTGTTCTTGTTCCAGATGTTATGGAACTTCAAAGCGTAGAGATTAAAGTTTCTAACGGTTATACCGAAATTCCAAAAGAAAGAGTAACAGGATCTATAGGGCTAATTGGTGCCAAAGAATTAGCTGAAGTACCTACAGTAGATATTCAATCAAGATTGGAAGGAAAAATTGCTGGTGTCAGGATAGATCCAAGAACAGGCTCGATTAGTGTTAGAGGAACTAACAATTACAGCGGTGCAGGACAGCCATTGATCGTAATTGATGGTTTTCCGCAATCGAGAGAAGATTTTGCTTTCTCTAAAAGAGGTGTGCCGGGATCTTCTATTTTGAGTTTTCTTAATCCGGATGATGTAGAAAGCATTTCAGTTTTAAAAGATGCTGCCGCTGCTGCAATCTGGGGATCTATGGCTGCTAACGGAGTAATTGTAATTACAACTAAAAAAGGAAAAAAAGGAGAACCAGTTATAAGTTTTAACACCACTACAACTGTTGGAGAAAAAATAGATTTGGGTAAACTTCGCGTCATGAATTCGGCTCAATATATTGATTACGAAAAAGATCTTGTAAATGGTGGTTTTCTTGCTGATAATATCTCAAACTGGCAAGCTCTTAATCCGAGTACAGCACAGGACATCATGTTTAGACAAAAAAGAGGTGAAATTTCTTTAGCTCAAAGAGATGTTCTATTAAACCAATTGGCACAAAATAATAATTTGGGACAGATAGATAGATACTTGCTAAGAAATTCATTTACAACGCAATATGACTTATCTGTAAACGGAGGAAACGAAAAAAGCACTTATTATCTGTCTCTAGGTTATAATAAAGATAATGCTGCTATGCAAGGAAATGATTCTCAATCTTATAACATTACGTTAAACAATTCCTTTCAGCTTAAAAGTTTCTTAAAGCTGAATACGGGAATCAATTATGTTCCAACAACGTACCAGACTAATACCGTTGCAAACGAAGCGTTGTCAAATGTATCGGCTACAGCTTTGCGCCCATATGATATGATTGCAGATGAAAATGGAAATGGAATTGACCGTTATTTCCTTTTCACACCAGCAGTATCAAAAGGATTCGAATCAAAGGGATATTTACCTTGGTCTTACAATTATTTAGATGAAATAAATTATTCTAATGTAATAACCAAAGGAGCCAATATAAGATTAAATGCAAGTTTAACAGCAACAGTTAACAAGTGGTTAAATTTTGAAGCATCGGGAATGTATACTTCTATCACAAATAAAACCAAATCTTTGAGTGAGCTAGATAGTTATTACACCCGAAATATGATCAATCAGGCAACATCTGTCAATACAGCTGGAAAATTAGTGTATGGTATACCGCCTGGTTCTTATTTAAATAACTCAAACATTAGCAATGATGTGCAGAGTATGCGTCTTCAAATGAATATCAATAGGGATTTTAACGAAAACAACAGTTTACACTTTTTAGCAGGTGCAGAAGTAAGAGAAGAAAGCAGAGAAGGTTCAAGCCAAAGATACTTTGGTTATAATATTGATACAAACTCGGGACAAGCTGTAAATCCTACAGTTTATTACAATACTGTTTACGGATGGCAAAGTATAATTGGGACTGCTGATACTAATATTAATAAATCAAGAAACCGCTATTTATCTTATTATGGATTGGGTTCTTATGATTTTATGAACCGCTATCACATTTCAGGAAGTGTTCGTTTTGATGATACCAACTTATTAGGAGCTTCTAAAAAAAATAGAGCTGTACCACTATGGTCGGTAGGTGGTAAATGGGACATCAATAAAGAATTTTTCTTAAGAGATGTCAGCTGGTTAAGTGCTTTATCTTTTAGAGCTACTTACGGTATCGCTGCAGTTTCACCTCCTGGTGGTTTTGGAAGCAAGAGTGCAATAATTACTATTGGAAATGTAGATTTTAATACCCAATTACCAATTGGAAATATAAGTACTCCTGAAAACCCTGAAATTAGATGGGAAAAGACTACAACAAGTAATTACGCCATAGATTATGGGTTTTTCAACAATCGTTTACGAGGAAGTGTCGATTTATATTATAAGAAAACAAGTGATCTCTTAGTAAACCTTCCATTTAATCCAACCTATGGCTGGTCATTTGTAAACTACAATACAGCTACTTTAAAAGGACATGGAGTTGATTTCTCTCTTTCAGGAACTATTATAAATACTAGTTTTAAATGGAATAGTACTGTCAACTTGGGCTACAATACAAATGAAGTTACAGACTCTCGCTTTAAAGCCACTACAACCAACCAATATTTATCTGGTGTAACTACAGAAGGTAAAACTATCGGATATTTATATGCATATGACTGGGCAGGACTGGACAGCAACGGACAATCAACTATTCGTAAAAAAGACGGCACAATTGTAAATGCAACTCAGGGAATTGCATCAGTAGATAAAGACGATTTAAAGTATATGGGGACTACATTTGCTCCTTATTCTGGAGGTTTCTTGAATGATTTCTCTTTTAAAAACTTCAGATTGGGAGTTCAAATTACCTATTATGGAGGACATGTCTTTAGAAATTCAGTTTTACAAAATTACCCTTCTTTCACAGGTGTACAATACGGAGCAGTTTCAAAAGACGCACTTGTTGCAGATCGTTGGAGACAAGCTGGAGACGAAGCGAATACTAATGTTCCAGGTTTGACAAATATCAGTTTTAATAGTTTAAACCGTTACCAAATGGCAGACATTAATGTTCTTCCGGCAGATAACATTAGATTACAGCAAGTTTCACTAGGTTATAATGTACCAAGTCAATGGTTAGAAAAAACATTCTTCAAATCATTAAGCTTCAACTTTGCAGCAAGGAATTTAGGATTGTTATGGGTTAAAAACGATTTAGGAATTGACCCTCAGTATTTGTCAAGCAACAACTACAACACCCTTCCGCCACAGCGTACATACACTTTACAGTTTAACTGCAGTTTTTAATTTTAAAAAACAGATTTATGAAATTTCTTAAATTCACATTATATATTCTACCTGCACTTCTACTAAATTCTTGTAGAGATTATGTTGAAGTAGAGCAAGTTGGAAACAACAGAATTTTAAAATACACTTCAGATTATAGAGCCATTGCTAATTCATACAACGACATTACAGGTTCTGGAGGTATTTATTTATTAGCCAATGCCGATGTAGAATTTCCTGCGACCTATCAAAATGGTGTAAGTACAATTTGGGCAAACAGTTACACATGGCAGGATAGAATCTACGATCCTTCTCAGGGCGATTCAGATTATCTTGGGTTATACAAAGCCGTTTATTACAGTAACGTTCTTTTGAATGGCGTTATGGGCAGTGAAAAAGGAACAGATGCCGACAAAAAAGAAATCTACGCTGAAGCCTTTGTTCATAGAGCATTTGCCTATTTACAGTTAGTAAATACTTATGGACCTCAATTTGATCCAACTACTGCCAATTCAGAAAAAGCGGTTCCATTATTATTAAAACCAGAACTGTTTTCTTCATTAGACAGAAATACAGTTGGACAGATTTATGACCAGATTATTTCTGATTTAAAAAGTGCTTTGGCAAATGATATTCAGGACACACCTCCATTTAATGTACTTCCGTCTAAAAAAGCCGTTTATGCATTATTGGCAAGAACGTATCTTTATATGGGTCAATATCAATTGAGTCTTGAAAATGCTGAGAAAGCTTTACAAATGCAAAATGGGTTGATTGATTTAAAAACATTTGCTACTGGTTACAGCTACCCTGTTTTAATTCAGAATCCTGAGGTTATCTTTTCAAAAACTTTATTATTAACTTACAATAGAGCACCACTTTCTAATGATTTATTAAGCAGTTTTGGAACTACTGATTTACGTTATGATTATTATACAATCGCTGGTAACATTGGTATTTCTCCAACTTATACAGGAAGAGGTTTTGGAATTGCTACCTACAGTAATACAAACGGAATTAATGTAGGTGTTTCGGTTCCTGAAATGTATTTAATCGCTGCCGAATGTTATGCCAGAGCTGGACAAACTCAAAAAGCGGTAGATTATCTTAATATTCTTAGAGCAAAGAGATTCAGAGCGAACGCAGCGTATCAGGTAAGTGCTTCTACAAGTGCCCAAGCTTTAAATCTTGTTTTGACAGAAAGACAAAAAGAATTTATAGGAAGAGGTTTCCGCTGGTTTGATCAGCGAAGACTAAATCTTGATCCAGCTTTTCAGAAAACATACACACGAGTTTTTAAAGGAAATACATTTACGCTTGCTCCAAACAGCGATGGATATGTATTCCCAATCAATCAAAATTACATCGATTTAAACCCTGAACTGGGAAAATAATTCATTACAATGTTAAAAAAATTAAATATCAAACTTTTGGTATTAGCGTTTTGCGCCCATACCTTACAAATTAATGCTCAAGAAGTCAAATCGAGACTGCAAGGAATGGTAGATATTCCTATTCCTGGTGCAACTATGAACATGACTTATGATCCAAAAGGCGGTCCATTAGAAAACGTCAAAGAAATCAACGGCT
>NZ_CAMLIX010000285.1 GCF_946479975.1 uncultured Flavobacterium sp. | reverse complement strand
GTTTACGAAAGTTCGATGCCAAGAGTTGGACAAACCGGTCTTGGAAATAATGATGATGCTGTTGAAGGAATCGTTGTAATGCGAAAAGGAGAAAATCCGCAGGAAACTTTGGCTTTAATTAAAGCAAAAATTCAAGATCTTAATGACAACGTTCTTCCAAAAGACATAAAAATAGAAACTTTTTACGATCGTGATAATTTGATGAATTTCACGACCGAAACCGTAATGCACAATTTATTTGAAGGTATAATTCTAGTAACGTGCGTGGTGTTTCTTTTCATGGCCGATTGGCGAACTACTTTTACGGTTTCTATTGTAATTCCGCTTTCTCTTTTGTTTGCCTTTTTATGTTTGAAAATGATGGGAATGAGTGCCAACTTATTAAGTTTAGGTGCTGTCGATTTCGGAATCATCATTGACGGAGCAGTCGTAATGGTCGAAGGATTGTTTGTAGTTCTCGATCATCGAGCGCATCAATTGGGAATGGAGAAATTTAATAAAATTGCCAAAGGAAGTTTGATCAAGAAAACAGGAACAGAAATGGGTAAAGCCATATTCTTTTCTAAATTGATCATTATTACAGCGTTACTTCCTATTTTCTCATTCCAGAAAGTAGAAGGAAAAATGTTCTCTCCCCTAGCCTTTACATTAGGTTTTGCACTACTTGGAGCACTAATTTTTACTTTAACTTTAGTTCCTGTTCTTTCTCATATTTTATTGAATAAAAATGTTAGAGAAAAAAACAATCCGTTTGTTAATTTTTGGGACCGAATTGTAACCAAAGGTTTCGCGTGGACTTTTAAACATAAGGTAAAAACTTTAGTGGCATCTATCGGATTACTAGCAGCAGTTTTCTTTTCTGCAGGTTTCTTAGGAACAGAATTTTTACCGCAGTTAAACGAAGGTGCATTATGGGTAACAGCAGAATTACCAATGAGTACTTCTCTTCCAGAAAGTGTAAAAACAGCGGCAATGATTAGAAAAGATTTAGAAACTTTTCCTGAGGTGAAAAAAGTGCTTTCGCAGACAGGTCGAAGTAATGACGGAACAGATCCAAATGGATTTGGATTTATCCAGCTTCAAGTTGATTTATTTCCTAAAGCAGAATGGAAACGTAAAATTTCTATGGATGATTTGATTAATGAAATGGATAACAAATTGAGAGTTCATCAAGGAATCACTTACAATTATTCACAGCCCGTAATTGACAACGTGGCAGAATCTGTTGCTGGATTTAAAGCTTCGAATGCCGTAAAAATTTATGGAGATGATTTAAATAAATTAGATGATCTTGCCAATAAAGTTTTAGCAGAGATAAAAGATATTCCAGGTATCAAAGATGCAGGAATTTTGCGAAATGTAGGGCAACCAGAAATCAGCGTAATTTTAGATCGTGAAAAAATGGCTGCTTACGGCGTTACTTTGAGCGATGCACAAGCAGTTTTAGAATTAGCTTTTGGAGGAAAAACAGCAACTGAAAAATATGAAGATGAAAAGAAATTTGATGTTCGTGTACGTTTTTCTAAAGAATATAGAAAAGATGAAAAAGATCTAGAAGAAATTAAAGTACCAACAATTAGTGGTGTAAAAATTCCTTTAAAAGAAATCTGTGACATTAAAACAATTACTGGACCGGCATTTATTTATAGAGACAATACAAAACGTTTTATTGGAGTAAAATTCTCTGTTCGTGATCGAGATTTAGGAAGTACAATTGCAGATGCTCAAGCAAAAGTAAACAAACTGAAACTTCCTGCTGGTTACACGACAGGCTGGACAGGTGAATTTGAAAATCAAGTTCGTGCCAGTGCGCGTTTGGCTCAAGTTGTACCAATCAGTTTAATTGGAATATTTGTATTGTTATTTATTTTATTTGGAAACTTTAAGGATTCTCTTCTTGTTTTAGCGAATGTTCCTTTTGCAATTATTGGTGGAATTATAGCTTTACACATAACAGGAATGAATTTTGGAATCTCAGCAGGAGTCGGATTTATTGCTCTTCTTGGAATTTGTATTCAAAACGGAGTTATTTTAATTTCTGAATTCCATCATAATTTAAAAGCAAAATTTACGCTCGAAGAATCCATTTTTATGGGAGTAAAAGCGAGAACCAGAGCTGTAGTTATGACCGCTTTGATGGCATCAATAGGTTTATTGCCAGCGGCAATTTCTACAGGAATTGGTTCAGAATCTCAAAAACCACTTGCCATAGTGATTATAGGCGGACTTATGACTGCCACAGTTTTAACTTTATTGGTGTTTCCAATTTTATTCTGGATTTTCAACAGAAAAAAACATGTACCAATAGAATAATAATTTATTTTTTTAGATTTTTAAATCATTGTTGGATTTAAAAGCAGAAAGCATCATTACTCGTAATGGTGCTTTTTTGTTGGATTTAAATCTAAATTAAGCACAAAAAAAATGACCTTTTGCTCAAAAAGGTCATTTTAATACTAACTCAAAACTTTTAAATTGTTTTTTTTATTTCATATCTTTTAAAATTGCAATTGCTTCTGCAGCGTTAGACAATTGTGCATATTTTAATGCTGTGTATCCTTTTTCGTTTTTTTCGTAAGTACGAGCACCGTTTGCAATTAATAATTTTATAATTTCAACTCTGTTATAACGAGCTGCAATCATTAATGGTGTCATATCGTCTTCTGATTTCTGATTTACATCTGCACCGTATTCGATAAACTTTTTAACGATTTCAATATCTCCTTTTCCAACCGCTACAGTTAATGGTGTTTTGCCAAATGCAGCAAACTCTACATTATTTTTTACTGTATTTCCGTTTGATGCAACTGAAACATTTGCAAAAGCCAATAAGGCTACTCCTAGATAAATTACTGATTTTTTCATGATGATTGTTGTTAATTGATTGATTAATTAATGATGATTTTTAATTTCTATGTAAAGGTAATTTTTATGTAAAGGTAATTTTTATTCTGTATTATGCATTACAAAGTACTATGTTTTAACTAATTCTTAACATTTTCTTAATAGATTCATAATTTAAGAACTTTAACATTACCATTTTCACGGTTTTAATATAATAGACGCTTATAAACTCAAAATGTTACAATAAAAGAGAAAAAAAATTAAATTAATTTTAAGAAGCTATAATTCAGAAGCTGTAAGAGGCTTTTAACTTTTAAGAAATTATTGTAAGTGTAGAAAAAGATAAAAGGTGCAGTTCTCATAAAGTAGAATTGCACCTTAATCTATCCATTTATAGAAACCAACATTATAATTTTTTCAAAATCTCGATCGATTCGGTTGCTTTTGCATATTTAGCATAATGCAAAGCGGTAAATCCTTGTGAATTTTCGATAGAATAATCAGCTCCATTAGCGAGTAAAATTTTAATAATTTCAACCTGATTGAAGCGAGCCGCAACCATTAACGGCGTCATGTTATTTACCATTTTATTGGTATTGGTTCCATACAGAACAAATTTTTTAACGGCTTCGACATCTCCTTTACTAATAGCGAGATGAAACGGAGATTTTCCGTAAGCTGCAAACTCAACTTGCGCATTCATTTTTAAATTACAGTTTGATGCAAATGAAACATTTCCCAAAAGGAGAAAAGCTCCCCAAATAATTACTGATTTTTTCATGATGATTGTTTGTTAATTGATTGATGATGATGATTTCTAATTAGACGACATAAAAATCAATTTGGTTGCATGATTTTCAAAAAAAAATGAAAATAAAAAAAGCTCAATTCGGAGAAATCTGAATTGAGCTTTTTAAAAACAATATAACTGTCTTAAATCTTAAACTTACTGCTATAAATATTTTTGAGATCCTTTTCGAACAGAGTAAACGGATCATCATAGAACTTTAAAAAATCTTTTTCGCTCACCTGTCCAGGAAAGGGCGCATAATAATGCGTTGGACTTGTAGTGTCATTTCGCCAGACTAAAACATAAGCCAATTGAAGATCTTCAGATTTTAAAGTTTTAAGTAAAACTTCTGTCCGCCAATTTTTATTTGGAATAGATTCATAAACCTGTTTCTGTAAAGGCGGCAAGTTTGTTCTTTTTAATTGCCAAATCTGAGAATATTTTAAGCTTTTTTAATCCAGCCTCTAAATCATATTTTCCGTCTCGGCCGAAATCTCCGTAATCATCCATTCCCAGCATATCAACATATTCATCGCCAGGATAACGCTCTAAATATTCTTCATCGGAATTAAATCGATTGTCTGGAGAAAAAGCATAAATAAAATTGTGAACGTCCAAAGTATCTTTTAAATATGAAACCGTAAACTGCCAAACTGCGATAAAATCTTCTCTTGAAGTTTGTGATTTCCCCCACCAAAACCAATCGCCGTCAAATTCATGAAAAGGTCTGAAAATCATGGGTGAAAGCGTTCCGTTTTTGGCTTTTACAGAATGTGCAAAATCGGCAATTGTTTTTAAAATTTCTTTGTATTCTTCATGATGAGAACCACCTGGTTTTATTAAAGCCATTGAAACTTTTGAAATTCCATCTTTCCAATAAAATCCACCATCGGAAGCAGGATTATTAAAATGCCAGGAAACAGTTGTAATGCCTCCACGTTCGTAAGTAGCAATTACATTTTTTCGAAGTGTTTCTTTAGCGTTTTCTATTTGTTCTTTCGAACGGCCAGAAAAATCACTAAAATCAATTCCGACTACAGCGGGATGAGAACCCGTAACCGATTTAACATCAGACCGATTAGATTCATTACTCCATCCATGTCCGTATTCAAGCGCATGCTGATGTCCAAACAGAATATGACTTTTTGAAATGGTTTTTAAATTTTTGTAGAGATTTTGGGTTTCTTTTGTTGCATTTTTATCAATCTGCGCAAAAAGAAAATGCCCTGCTGTAAGACATACAAATAGCAGGGCATTTTTTTTAGTTATAAAATTCATGGTTTAAATAATTAGTTTAAACCCGAAAGTACTATTTTGAAGAAAGGTATTCTAATACGTTTTTATCAATACGTTGATCGATATTGTCAATGTCAGCTTTTACAAATTTCTCTCCTAAAATGTTCTCGTACAATTCGATATATCTTTCAGAAACAGATTCAATATATTCATCTGTCATATTTGGAATTTGTTGTCCTTCTTGACCTTGGAAACCGTTTTCGATTAACCAGCGACGAACGAATTCTTTAGATAATTGTTTTTGCTCCTCTCCTTTTTCTTGTCTTTCTGCATATCCGTCAGCGTAGAAATAACGAGAAGAATCTGGTGTATGAATTTCATCAATTAAAACAATAACACCTTCTTTTGTTTTTCCGAATTCGTATTTTGTATCTACTAAAATCAAGCCGCGAGAAGCAGCGATTTCAGTTCCTCTTTGAAATAAAGCGCGAGTATATTTTTCTAAAACTAAATAATCTTCTTCAGAAACAATTCCTTTAGCTAAAATGTCTTCACGAGAAATATCTTCGTCATGAGATCCATTATCTGCTTT
>NZ_CAMLIX010000284.1 GCF_946479975.1 uncultured Flavobacterium sp. | reverse complement strand
TCAAATTATCTCCAGAGAAAATCCAATCGTATTTTGATTCTACTAAAAAAGAATTTAAATCAGAATTAGAAACTTTAAAACCTTCTGTAAATCAACCAGAAAGTGCTTATAATTTAGAGGAATTTGCTATTGAGGAAAATGAAGAAAGTGATCCAGAATTAGACAACATTCACATCAAAACTGTTGATTCTCAGTTTGAACTTAATAAAGAAGCTTTAAAACCAACTATTTCTCATTCTTCAGAAATTGAGCTAAATCCGATTTTAAAACCAATTTCTCCGCCAAAACCTCCAATTACTGCAATTCCAGATGAAGCTTTTGTAATTGAAAAAGCAGAGGAAGAAGACATAATTGAAGAAAACTTAGCTTCTCGCCTAGTTGCCGATTTCGGATTATTTGATCCAACTTTGGATTTATCAAATTATAAATTCCCAACGATCGATTTATTAAAAGAATATTCGACTGGCGGAATTACCATTAACCAAGAAGAATTAGAAGAAAATAAAAACAAAATTGTAGACACACTTCGAAACTACAAAATTGAAATTGCGCAAATTAAAGCAACCGTTGGTCCATCGGTTACTTTGTATGAAATTGTGCCAGAAGCAGGAATCAGAATTTCTAAAATCAAAAGTTTAGAAGATGATATCGCTTTATCATTATCAGCACTAGGAATTCGTATTATTGCACCAATTCCAGGAAAAGGTACTATCGGTATTGAGGTTCCGAACAAAAACCCAACTATGGTTTCTATGAAAAGTGTTATTGGAGCAGCGAAGTTCCAAGAAGCCGAAATGGAATTACCAATCGCGTTAGGAAAAACAATTTCTAACGAAACTTTTGTTGTCGATCTTGCTAAAATGCCACACTTATTGATGGCTGGAGCAACAGGACAAGGTAAATCTGTTGGATTAAATGCAGTTTTAACTTCATTGTTATACAAAAAGCATCCTGCAGAGGTAAAATTTGTTTTAGTCGATCCGAAAAAAGTAGAGCTTACGCTTTTCAATAAAATTGAAAGACATTATTTAGCCAAACTTCCAGATACAGAAGATGCTATTATTACAGATAATGCAAAAGTTGTCAATACTTTAAATTCACTTTGTACAGAAATGGACAATCGTTATTCTTTATTAAAAGACGCGATGGTTCGTAACATAAAAGAGTACAACGATAAATTTAAAGCAAGAAAATTAAATCCCGAAGCAGGCCACCGATTTTTACCTTACATCGTACTGGTTGTCGATGAGTTTGCCGATTTGATCATGACAGCTGGAAAAGAAGTAGAAATTCCGATTGCTCGTCTGGCTCAGTTAGCACGTGCTATTGGTATTCACTTAATTATTGCAACACAAAGACCTTCTGTTAACGTAATTACAGGTTTAATCAAAGCCAATTTCCCTGCGAGGATTGCTTTTAGAGTAACGTCGAAAATTGACTCTAGAACTATTTTGGACACACAAGGAGCCGATCAATTAATTGGACGTGGAGATTTATTATACACAAACGGAAATGATGTTGTTCGTGTACAGTGTGCTTTTATTGACACTCCAGAGGTTGAAAAAATCACAGATTTTATTGGCGGACAAAAAGCGTATGCTACAGCTTATTTACTTCCAGAATTTGTTGGAGAAGAAACTGGCATTAATCTTGATATAGATATTTCTGAAAGAGACACTTTATTTAGAGAAGCTGCGGAGATTATTGTCAATGCACAACAGGGTTCTGCTTCTTTATTGCAGCGAAAATTAAAACTAGGATACAATAGAGCAGGTCGTTTAATTGACCAGCTGGAAGCAGCAGGTATTGTTGGTCCGTTTGAAGGCAGTAAAGCCAGAAGTGTGAATATTTTAGACTTAAGTGCTCTTGATCAATTTTTTAATAATGAACAAAATTAATCCAATCATGAAAGCAAAAATTCAAGAAATCAACAACAATTCTATCACAAAAATGACTAAAAGATGTTTTCAAATGGCAGTAATAATGCTTTTGAGCTTCACTTCTATTCAGGCGCAGGATAAAAAAGCTAAGGATTTATTGAACGAAGTAACTTCTAAAATAAAAAGCTACAACAATATTGTTATCGACTTCAAGTATTCTTTAAACAATTCAAAAGAAAACATTAATCAAGACAGTAAAGGAAATGTAACGATGAAAGGCAATCAATATGTATTGAATTTCATGGGTGTTACTAAAATTTTTGATGGTCAAAAAACATATACTATTGTTCCTGAAGACGAAGAAGTTACTGTTTCTAAAGTAAATGAAAAAGATGATAACGCTATCACTCCTTCTAAAATGCTTACTTTCTTCAATTCTGGTTACAAATACAATATGGACATTGTACAAAATGTAAAAGGAAGAAAAATTCAATATATTAAACTGGTTCCAACAAGCGGAAAAGACCAAAGAAAAGAAATTCTTTTAGGTGTTGATGTTCAGACAAAACACATCTATAATTTGATTGAAACTGGAAAAAATGGTACAAAAACAACTTTAACCGTTAATTCTTTTAAAACCAATCAGCCATTATCAAAAAATCAATTTACATTTGTAGCGAGTAAATACCCGAAATACTACATTAATAAATTAGATTAATCTGAAGGTTGAAAATTCTAGACAAATACTTATTAAAAACATTCTTACTTACATTTACAACCGTATTTGTAATATTATTTTTCATATTCATACTTCAAACAGTATGGCTATTTATATCTGAGCTAGCAGGAAAAGATCTCGACTTAATATTGGTCGTGAAATTCCTGCTTTTTTCTATGCCCCGTATTATACCGCTGGTATTGCCTCTATCAGTTTTACTGGCTTCTATTATGACTTTCGGAAACTTAGCCGAAAACTATGAATTTGCAGCAATGAAATCATCTGGAATCTCACTTCAAAGAGCAATGAGAGTTTTAATTGTTTTCATTTTCGTTTTAAGTATAGTTGCGTTTTGGTTTGCCAATAATGTGATTCCGTATGCCGAATACAAATTTGTCAACTTTAGAAAAAATATTGCACAAGCAAAACCCGCAATGGCAATTGCCGAAGGTCAGTTTAATGATGTTGGAACTTACAATATTAAGGTAAACAAAAAATCCGGCGAAAACGGAAATCAGCTTACTGGAGTTACAATTCACGAAAAGGCCAATAATATGGGCGAAAACAAAACTGTTATTAAATCTAAAACAGGAGAATTAATAAGCAGTGAAAAATCAAGTATATTAAAACTGGTTTTAAATGATGGTTATTACTATCAAGATGTTACTCCAAAAAAATATGAAGATCGCGCTAAATTACCTTTCGTAAAAGGAAAATTCAAAAAGCAGATTATTAATATTGATTTATCTGAATTAAACAAAGTTGACGACAGCAAAGAAAGCATCGCTGGTACAAATGCAATGCTGAATGTTAATGAATTACGCTACACTTTAGATTCATTAAATAAAAATTTGGATAACGAAATTGTATCTTTTTCGGAAAACATCAATCAGCGTGTTGGAATTAGAAAATATCCTTCTCTTTTAGAAAAAAAGAAAAAACAACTGCCAAATAATCTGATGTCTATGTATTCTAACAAAGACAAAGTAGATATTTTAAAAATGGCAGGCAGCAATGTTACCAGCAACATTTATTCGATTGAAACTACACAGAAAGATCTAAAAGACAAACAACGTGAAATCAATAAACATTTGAGTGCATTATACGAGAAATTTGTTATTGCTTTTGCCTGTTTTTTAATGTTCTTTATTGGAGCTCCGCTTGGTGCTATCATCAGAAAAGGTGGCTTAGGACTTCCGATTGTTTTTGCCGTTTTAATCTTTATTACCTTTCACTTTATTAATACTTTCGGAAAAAGATTATCACAAGAAGGTGGCATGTCTCCATTTATGGGATCATGGATGTCGTCATTTATTTTGTCCCCTTTAGCAATACTTTTGACCTATCGAGCAACAAATGACAACGGATTAATTAATTTTGATGCGATTACCACTCCGATTTCACAACTATTTCAGAAAATTTCCGAGCGGTTTTCCCCTGCTCAAAAGAAACAATAATTATGTCAACAACAAAAATACAACTAAATACCATTGAGGAAGCTATAGAAGATATTCGTCAAGGTAAGGTAATCATTGTAGTCGATGATGAAGATCGTGAAAATGAAGGTGATTTTTTAGCAGCAGCTGAAAAAATAACACCTGAAATGATCAACTTTATGGCTACACACGGACGAGGCTTAATCTGTACACCTCTTACAGAAAGCAGATGTAAAGAATTAGATCTTCGTGCTATGGTAACCAATAACACGGACCATATGGAGACTGCTTTTACAGTTTCTGTTGATTTAAAAGGAAATGGAGTTACAACTGGAATTTCAGCAGCTGACCGTTCTAAAACTGTTGAAGCTTTGGTTGATCCAAATACAAAACCGCACGATTTAGCACGACCTGGACATATTTTTCCTTTAATTGCCAAACAAGGAGGTGTTTTAAGAAGAACTGGCCACACAGAAGCTGCAATTGACTTTGCACGTTTAGCTGGATTTAAACCTGCAGGCGTGATTTGTGAAATTCTAAACGAAGACGGCACAATGTCTCGTTTACCTGAATTAATAAAAGTAGCTCAGAAATTTAATTTAAAATTAGTTTCCATCGAAGACTTAGTTGCTTACAGAATGCAGCACGACAGCCTTATTGTTAAAAAAGAAGATTTCGACATAGAAACCCGTTTTGGAACTTTCAGACTGAGAGCTTACGAGCAGACAACAAATAAACAAATTCATATTGCTTTAACTAAAGGAACTTGGAATCTTGGCGAGCCAATTTTGACCAGAATACACTCTTCTCAGGTTAATAATGATTTACTAGGAACTTTAACAAATAACGCCGAACAGCAGTTGGACGACATGTTTAAGGTAATTAATGAAAACGGAAAAGGTGCTGTTATTTTCATCAATCAAGATATGACAGCTGTTAACCTTTTAAATCGAATTTCGGAGCTTAAAGCGCTGCAATCTAACGGAACTCTAAAAGCACCAAAAGTTATTATTGACAGTAAAGATTACGGAATTGGAGCTCAGATTCTTCATGATATTGATATTTCTAAAATTCGATTAGTTTCTAACACGGAACAAACAAAGCGTGTAGGAATGATTGGATATGGGCTTGAGATTACAGAATACGTTAATTATTAATATGGGAACAATAGAAGAAAGAATTTTAAAGTCGGAAACAAGAATTTTTAAAGCTGTTTTCCCTAGTACAACGAATCATTACGACACTTTATTTGGAGGAACTGCGCTTCATCTTATGGATGAAGTTGCTTTTATATGTGCGACTCGTTTCAGCCGTAAAAAAGTAGTTACAATTTCTACTGGTCAAATTGATTTTAAAAAAGCGATTCCGGCGGGAACTCTAATTGAATTAGTTGCAAAAGTCGATAGCGTTGGAAGAACAAGTTGTAAAATTCATGTAGATATTTTC
>NZ_CAMLIX010000283.1 GCF_946479975.1 uncultured Flavobacterium sp. | reverse complement strand
GCTGCTTCCCAGCTTTTTCTTCCTGCCGCTTGATATAATTTCCATGTACCAAGAAAATGAATTATTTGGACAGCTAAGAAAAATACGAACCAAGAGTAAAGTGTCATAATATTGTATTTTAAGTTTCAAAATCAGGATAGTAAAGTTCCTGAATTTTATCGATTTATTGTAAGTTTAAAACATCTTTCATAGTAAAAACTCCTTGTTTTCCTGCCAGCCATTCTGCAGCGATAACAGCTCCTAGTGCAAAGCCTTCGCGGTTGTGAGCAGTATGTTTTATTTCGATACTGTCAATTGCAGAATCGTAGTTTACAGTATGAGTTCCAGGAACTTCTCCAATTCTTTTTGCTTCAATATGAATTTGATTGCTTTTAGCTTCTTCCATAGTCCATTCGGCATAATTACTGTTTTCAATAACACCTTGTGCTAAAGAAATTGCAGTACCGCTTGGAGCGTCAAGTTTATGAATATGGTGAATTTCTTCCATTGAAACCTTATAAGTGTCAAATTGCTTCATAATTTTGGCTAAATATTCGTTTAATCCAAAGAAAATGTTTACACCTAAACTAAAGTTTGAACTCGAAATGAAACCTGCTTTTTTCTCATTGCAAAGTGCGATCATTTCGTCATAATGCTCCAGCCATCCCGTTGTACCAGAAACTACAGGAACATTAACATTAAAAGCGGCAGAAATATTGTCAACTGCTGCAGTTGGAACACTGAAATCTATGGCAACATCAGCTGTTGAAAGTCCGTCATAGGTGTTAAGTTCATCTTTCTTTAAAACTATTTCGTGACCTCTTTCTAAAGCAATTCTTTCGATTACCTTACCCATTTTTCCGTATCCTAAAAGCGCAATTTTCATTATGATTATTTTTTTTGATTGTAAAATAGAACTTAATCTATTAAAACGTGTAATTAAAAGTTAGTCCAACGTTTGGTTTAAATGTTACATCGGCGGGGTAAATTTCTGGACGCATTGAAAGCCTTTCGTTTACGTTAAACTGAATCAAAGCAGCGTCAACGTTGGCATCAATTATATTAAGTACATAAAAACCAACGACAAATAAGGCAGATAAATCTCTATTTCTTTGATAGAATTTCTGTCCTGCGATTAGTCGGCTTTCATCCAAAAATTGATAATTATCGTCATTGTAGCCTTCTAATCTTCGTTTGTAGGCATCGCGATAATCGTGGTATTTTTTGTTATTGTCAATGTAGAAATACAAACTTGTTCCAATTGCTCCATAAACCAATGGAATTTTCCAGTATTTTTTATTGTATGCTTGGCCTAAACCAGGAAGTATAGCAGAATAAAACGCTGCTTTTGCTGGTGTAAGCGGATCTATCTCTTGATATGCAGTGGTGTCTTTTACGACCAAAACCGTGTCTGTTTTTACCTGAGCAAAAAGAGAAACGGTTCCTGTTAGAAAGAACAATAGACCGATGGGGACAATTTTATTCACTATCCGTTTATTAATTTTATAATTCTGTTAAAGTCGGCTTCGGAATTAAATGGAATTGTAATTTTTCCTTTTCCGTTTCCAGCGACTTTTATATCAACTTTCGAACCAAAATAGTCGTTGAAAGTGTTTTTTTGTGTTTCTCTTACGCTAAACGCAGCATCTGCTTTTGGTTTCCCGTCTGCTTTTGGCTGATTTCCTTCGTGATAATTTTTAACTAATGCTTCAGTTTCACGTACAGATAAGTTCTGACTAACAATTTTTTGATAAATGTCAGTTTGAACGTCTAAGTCTTCAATATTAATAATTGCTCGACCGTGTCCCATACTGATAAAACCATCACGAATTCCAGTCTGAATAATGGGATCTAGTTTTAAAAGACGCAAATAGTTGGCAATTGTAGAACGTTTTTTTCCCACTCTTTCACTCATTTGTTCTTGAGTTAATTGAATTTCGTCAATTAAACGTTGGTATGATAATGCAATCTCAATAGGGTCTAAGTCATGACGCTGAATGTTTTCAACCAAAGCCATAACCAATGATTCGTTGTCGTTTGCGATACGAATATAGGCAGGAACGTGCGTTAAACCTACTAATGTAGAGGCACGCAGACGACGCTCTCCAGAGATCAATTGATATTTGTTGAAATCTAATTTACGAACAGTAATAGGTTGAATTACACCAAGTTCTTTAATAGAAGTGGCTAATTCGCGTAACGATTCTTCATTAAAATTGCTTCTAGGCTGAAACGGATTTATTTCGATTGCCCCTATCTCAAGTTCAATAATGTTTCCAACAACCTTATCAGCATTTTTGTCTTCTACTGATTTAATGTCGTTTTCTGGATCCTTTAATAGTGCTGATAATCCTCTTCCTAAGGCTTGTTTTTTAATTACTTTTGACATAAAAACTATTTGCTGTTTTTCTTTATAATCTCTTGAGCTAAATGGATATAGTTTACGGCACCTTTACTTGTAGCATCATAATTAATGATACTTTCACCAAAACTTGGAGCTTCACTTAATTTTACATTTCGCTGAATTACGGTATCAAAAACCATATCGTTAAAGTGCTTTTGAACCTCTTCTACAACCTGATTAGATAAACGCAATCTTGAATCGTACATTGTTAATAATAAACCTTCAATGTCAAGATCTGGGTTGTGTATTTTTTGAATACTTTTAATAGTGTTCAATAATTTCCCTAATCCTTCAAGAGCAAAATACTCACATTGAATAGGAATAACTACAGAATCTGCTGCTGTTAAAGCATTCAAGGTTAACAAACCTAGAGAAGGTGCGCAGTCGATAATGATAAAATCATATTCTTCTTTCGCCTTTTCTAATGCTTTTTTAAGCATATATTCACGGTTTTCTTTGTCAACCAATTCAATTTCGATAGCAACAAGGTCAATGTGAGCTGGTATCACGTCAACGTTTGGAGCTGTACATTTTAAAACGGCTTCTGTTGGTGTTGCAGTATGTTCAAGAATTTGATACGTTCCAATTTCGACTGATTCTACATCAATTCCAAGACCAGATGTAGCATTGGCTTGAGGATCAGCATCGATTAACAATACTTTTTTTTCTAAAACACCTAATGAGGCTGCAAGATTTACTGATGTAGTAGTCTTTCCAACGCCTCCTTTTTGATTAGCAATAGCAATGATTTTGCCCATTTATTTTCTGAATTTTGAACCGTAAAAATACAATTATTTATGGTTTCTGAAAATCTATTTTGTTAACATTTATGAAAGTGCGCTTTATCGTGGTTTCATAGGTGTTTGGCAGAAAATAATTTCAGTTCTGAATGAAATTAGCAACAAGATTGTGAACAATTTTGATGCTGTTTTTGCGATAAAAAGGCGGTAATCTAATTTGTCAACATAGAAATGTCCTATTTTATAATTTCTATTGTGACATACACTACGCCGCTTTTTTTATTAGAGGTAATATTCATAAATGCTCTTTTGCTGAGATCAATCTCTCTGCCTTTAACAAATGGACCTCTGTCTATGACTTCTACAACGACAGATTTGTTATTTGCTTCGTTTGTAACTTTTAATTTAGTGCCGAAAGGAAATTTTTTATGAGCAGCTGTTAAAGCATCGTTATTGAATTTTTTACCACTTGCTGTTTTTCTTCCGTTAAATTTATCACTGTAATATGAAGCATGAGCATTTTTTTTAAACGGAATTGTTGAAATGGCTGACGAAGACGAATCGATAACAACAATATTTTTTTGTTGTGCCATAGCAATAATAGAAAAAATTAAGGCTATAAATAGTGCAATCTTTTTCATTTGTGATTTTAATATTTAAGCGCAAAAAAAAGCGATTTCAGAAAAACAGATAGATTGTAGAAGGTTTATTTGTGCTAGAAAAAGACATAATTTGTAGCTTTTGTAGTGTTTTTGATGAGAAAATTAAGAGTAGAAATGAAGATGCAGCTTAAAGATTATCGCTATTTTGGACACTCTAAAAACTACAATTAGTACTATCTATCCAACCACAAAAATTGAACATTCTTATGAGTAAAAAAGTAATCTCATTATTTACACTATTTTTTTTTACGCTGTTTTTATGCAGTTCTATTTCGGCTAATCCGGCAAATGAAAAAATAGAACGAAAAATCGCTTACAACAAAAAGAAACATAACATTATATTATCCTGGGCGGCTTTTGGATCTTCCGGAAATTATGTAATTACACGAGGTGGAAGCCGTTTGGCATCTGAGTTTGTATCAGTTGGATCAACTTCGAAAATGATATTTATCGACAATAAACCTAATAAAGATAAATATGAGAATTACTATAAAATAACTCGTAACGATATCACTGTAATGATTTCTTTAGAAAATCAGATTTTTGGTGATAATATTTATTTCTATGATAGAAAATATGAAAAGCCAGAAACGGCGCGGAACGAAATTAATTCGCAGTTTAGCAGTATTGGTTTAGGAGGAGCAAATGGCGAATGGACAACAAAACGTCAAGCGTATTATTTTAAACCAAATATCAACGGACAAACTTATGATGTAGGCGGATCAGGTTCTGCATCTTCGGCGGAAGCCAATTCAATAGAACTAGGGTTTTATTCTCATATTGGAGGTTTAGGAAAAGTGCCTTCAGATGTTAAATTAGGTGCAATATTTACAAGACCTCATCTTTCTGGAGGAGCAAATGCAACTTGTACTTTTTGGCGTTCTGTAGAAAATGTAGAAGTAATGCGTGATTTTTCGTGGACAGTTTCTCAGTCAACCAGCGCGCGAAGATTATTAATTGAAAGTACCTCAAAATATATTTCGGACATCGGAGATACTAATTTTTGGGGAAGTGGTGGTTTTATTGCCGATGCTAATTATACGACTGACCGACCAAATTGGAAAGGACAGCAACAATGGTACACCAGAAATACTGTTTTTCCGCAAGGCTCTGGAGCGATGGGCGGTTCTTATAATATGGTTTGGCAAGGCTGTGTGAATGCGCCTCAGGGTGACGATGTTAATTCTCCAGTCACTGCGACGCCAATTATTAGAGAAAAACCCTTTGTTTTTATAGATAATGATGGTGAATATAAAGTCTTTGTTCCAGGCTGGCAAAAAGATAGAGTAGGAGTTTCTTGGTCAGCAACGGATATGGGAAAAGGAAAAACACAAGATTTACTTGCCAATTGGTATGTGGCAAAAGAAGGTGATACTGATCTAGAAATAAATGCTGCCTTAAAATCGGGTAAAAATATATTTTTTACGCCAGGACATTATTCATTAAATGCTCCGATTCAAGTAAACAGAAAAGATGCAATTCTTCTCGGTGCGGGAATCGCTTCGGTAACTTTAGAACCTACTGAAAAAAATACTTGGGGGTGCATTTTTGCCGATGATAAAGATGGAATTATTATTGCTGGACTTTTAATGGATTCCTTAAATAGTACAACGTATCAAGTTAGAATTGGTAATGAAAATTCAAATGTAAATCATGCTGAAAATCCAATTTTGCTTAGTGATATTACCTGCCGAGTAGGTGGTGTTCAATCCAAAAATATTCAGATTCAAGCTTCGATGCAGATAAATAGTAATAATGTTGTGGGAGATCATTTTTGGTTGTGGCGCGCCGATCATGGTTCACAGTCTGGAGGAGATGCTCGTTGGACAAGAGACAGATGCAA
>NZ_CAMLIX010000282.1 GCF_946479975.1 uncultured Flavobacterium sp. | reverse complement strand
ATGGAGCAACAAGTGCCGGAACTTTTTATGGTGTACAACTTTTACGAAAAGTGTTGTTGGAAAACGAAACGAAATCGGTTATTGAACTTCCAAATGTACAGATTACAGATTTTCCACGATTTGCTTATCGCGGGATGCATTTGGACGTTGCGCGTCATTTTGCATCTGTGGAATTTGTAAAAAAGTATATCGATTTATTGGCTTTGCACAATATCAATACATTTCACTGGCATTTGACCGACGATCAAGGATGGCGCATCGAAATCAAAAAGTATCCAAAATTAACTCAAATAGGATCTGTAAGAACAGAAACACAAGTTGGAAAACAAGTGGGAGTTTATGACGGAAAACCGCATGGGGGATTTTATACGCAGGAACAGATAAAAGAAGTTGTCGCTTATGCACAGAAACATTTTATAACTATTATTCCCGAAATTGATTTGCCAGGTCACATGGTTGCGGCTTTGGCATCTTATCCAGAATTGGGTTGTGTTGGCAAAGGCTACGAAGTATATAAAAAATGGGGAGTTTCAGACGATGTTCTTTGTCTCGGAAACGAAAAGACTTTTACTTTTTTAGAAGGAGTTTTTACCGAATTGATTCCGCTTTTTCCTTCAAAATATTTCCACATAGGAGGCGACGAATGTCCAAAAAAGAGATGGGAAAAATGCCCTAAATGTCAAGCAAAAATCGCTGAGTTAGGCCTGCAGAAAGACAGCAAACATTCGGCTGAAGAAAAATTGCAGAGCTATTGCATGTCTAGAATTGAAAAATTCTTAAATGCAAGAGGAAAACAAGTCATAGGCTGGGACGAAATACTCGAAGGTGGCATTGCACCAAATGCGACGATAATGTCTTGGAGAAGTGCCCAAGCAGGAGTAGAAGCCGTTAAACAAGGTCATAAAGCGATTATGACGCCTAGTTCGCATGTTTATTTTGATTATTATCAGAGTACAGACGCCGCTTCTGAACCTTTGGCAATTGGCGGTTTTACAAATTTAGAGCGCGTGTATTCTTTTGAACCAATTCCCGATGAATTGACCGAAAATGAAAGAAAGCTGGTTATTGGCGCGCAAGCAAACTTGTGGAGAGAATATATTGACAGCGATGCACAAACAGAGTACATGGTTTTGCCAAGACTTGCTGCTTTAAGCGAAGTGATTTGGACAAACGCAGATCAAAAGAATTACGGTGATTTTTTAAATCGACTATCTGATTTTTTGAAAATCTACAATAAACTGCATTACAATTATGCAAAACATATTTTAGAGGTTTCACCAGAATATAAAGTGGATACAGAAAAGGGCCAATTGATTTTGAACCTGAAAACTTCAAGCAAGCCCCCAATTTACTACACTTTGGATGGTTCAGAGCCGAGTTTGAAAAGTGAAAGGTATTCAGAAAGCATAATTATCACAAATTCAAAAACGGTCAAAGCCGCAGTAATTTCAGAAAATTATACAAGCAAAGTTTTTACCAAAAAGTTTGATTTCAACAAAGCTACTGCAAAACCTATCGTTTTGAGAAATGAGCCTGTTGACCGTTATCGTTTTAATGGCGCAAAAACTTTGGTGGACGGAAGAACTGGAACAACAGCTTTTAGTACAGGAGACTGGATTGCACTTTACAAAGATGATTTTGAAGCCACTATAGATTTGAAATCAGTTCAAGAAATTTCAGAAGTTACTATGAATAGTTTTACGTCTCCCAATGATTGGATTTTTGGACCTAAACAATTTCAGGTTTTGATTTCAACCGACGGAATAAATTTTAAAGAAGTTCATACGCAAGATTTAAAAATCGCTCAAAAAGAGGATGGTCCAAAGATTACAAATTTAAAAGCTGTTTTTGCCAGACAAGAGGCAAGATTTGTTAAAATAAAGGCTCCAATTTTTGAGAAAATTCCAGAATGGCATTATTCTGCGGGACAGCCGACATTTTTATTTGTTGACGAAATTACGATTAACTAACACAATTTAAATAACCATGAAAAATAGCGGTTTATTTCAATTATATGCCCTTTCATCCATGCTTTTTCTAGCTGGTTGTTCTGAAAGCAATTCACAGTCAAAACCAACTGTAAAAACAAGTATTGAAGAACAAATTAAAACCAAATTTGAAAAAGAAATATTGCCTGCAACGTCAAGCCCTTGTTTTGCTGGAGCTTATTATAGAAAAGCCTATTCCAGCAAAGATTATTGGTTGGGAATTGGAGGTACAGTTACGCTTCCAGTTTTAACATACGATCCTTCAAGAACGAATCCTAATAAACCTGGCGCTTATTTAGATAATGCTTCGGTATATTTAGGCGGAAATTCGGATGAGCAGGAAACCGATATTGGATTGACTTGGGAAGTAATCCGAGAAGCAGATGGTTCTGTCAGCAAAGAACACAAAGCATTTCGTCCGTTTTTGCGTCGTACGGGATATAAATCGGGGCAGACGGCACTTTATATGAATGCACCTGCAGGACCCGCTTATTATTGGTATCCAGGAGAAACGGTTACAATCAGCATCCAGTTGATAGAGCCGAAAAAACTAAAATTCATTGTCGAAGGTGCTGGAAAAAAATACGAACAAATATTCGATGTTGATGGTTATGATCCAACATATATGGCACAGTACAAACGCGTAAATGCCATTGACCAAGTATCAAATGAAGGAAAACCGGCGCAACCAACTACAGCCAAAGTAACGGGAGCAAAATGGACTGAGACTTTTTTGTTTCGTTCTGTAAATGGAAGTGTAGTAAAAGTGCCAATGCATACGAAACGCTTTACAGATATGCAATGTCCTGCCAAAAGTTACTTTAATTTGAGCTCTTTTGGTGAAAGTGGAGAATCAATTGATATTTTTGGTTCCAGATAAATTCAAAAAAAATAACTACTAAGCTAAAAAAACATATAAAATGAAAACCAGAAGAGATTTTTTAAACCAATTAGGATTAGGTGCGGCATCTGCAATGAGTATTCCTTTATTGAGTTCTTTTGAAAGTGCTTCAGCAATAAAAACTGAAGAAAGACCAGAATTAATTACACAAGATCGTCCAGAATTATTGGTTCCGAAAGGAAATGCACTTCGAATTACAGGAACTTTCCTAGACGAGATTTCGCACGATATTCCGCATCAAAACTGGGGAGAAAAAGAATGGGATCGCGATTTTGAACACATGAAAGCAATTGGGATTGATACCGTAATTATGATTCGTTCTGGTTATAGAAAATTCATTACTTATCCGTCAGATTATTTAATCAATAAAAGAGGCTGTTATAAGCCTGGAGTTGATCTTTTGGATATGTACCTGCGTTTGGCTGACAAACATAAAATGAAGTTTTATTTCGGATTATATGATTCTGGTGTTTATTGGGATACGGGAGATATGACAACTGAAATCGAAGCAAATAAATTTGTGATCGAAGAAGTTTGGAAAAAGTATGGACATTACAAAAGTTTCGCTGGCTGGTATTTAAGTGGAGAAATTAGTCGTAAAACAAAAGGGGCTATCGAATCATTCAGAACTTTAGGACAATTATGTAAAGATGTTTCTGGAGGATTGCCAACCTTTATGTCGCCTTGGATTGATGGAAAAAAGGCAGTAATGGCAGCATCAGGCAAATTGTCTAGAGAAGACGCCGTTTCGGTTCAGGAACACGAAAAAGAATGGGGCGAAATCTTTGACGGAATCAAAGGCGCGGTTGATGCTTGTGCTTTTCAGGACGGACATATTGACTATGATGAATTGGATGCTTTTTTCTCTGTAAATAAAAAACTTGGGGATAAATATGGCTTAGAATGCTGGACAAATGCTGAAACTTTTGACAGAGACATGCCAATCAAATTCTTCCCTATCAAATTTGAAAAATTGAGATTAAAATTAGAAGCTGCACAACGAGCAGGATATCAAAAAGGAATCACTTTTGAATTTTCGCACTTTATGAGTCCGCAGTCTGCTTATTTGCAGGCAGGCCATTTGTACGATCGCTACAAAGAATATTTCGGAATAAAATAAAATACAGATTACAGTTTTAATTAACCAAACCGACCCAAAAAAAATGAATCAAAAAGAGAATTTTAAGTATATAATTTTTCTATCCATAATAGGCGCCATAGGTGGCTTTCTTTTCGGCTATGATGTAGCTGTTATCTCAGGAACTATTGAACAGGTAGCCAAACAATTTGCATTAGATAATGTTTCAACTGGCTGGTACGTTGGCTGTGCATTGATTGGATCTATTGTCGGAGTTGCATTTGCTGGAAAAATATCAGATGTTTTAGGCCGTAAATGGACGATGCTTCTGGCGGCGACTCTATTTACAATTTCGGCGGCTGGCTGTATGTTTGTGAACAGTTTTGAAGCTTTGATTTGGGCGAGAATACTTGGAGGAATGGGTATTGGTGTGGCTTCTGTTGTATCGCCGTTATATATTTCAGAAGTTTCTCCGGCACGTTTCAGAGGAACTTTGGTGACGCTTTATCAATTGGCCATTACAGTTGGTATCGTTGCCTCTTATTTTGCTAATGCAAAAGTTTTAAGCTGGGCAATGTCGGGCCAGTTTGATGCGCAATGGGCAAAAGTTATTTTTCAGACTGAATATTGGAGAGGAATGCTGGGATTATGCGGCGTGCCTTCTTTTTTATTTTTCCTGATTATCTTTTTTATTCCAGAAAGTCCAAGATGGCAGATTTCTAAAAATAATCTGGCTGCAGCAGAAAAAACATTAACGCAATTATTTGGCGGGGAAGAAGCTAAAGAACAAATTGAAAATACTCAAAAAAGCATTTCAAATAAAGAAAAATCAGACTGGCGAATTTTGTTTCAGCCAGGTTATAGAACTGCATTATTCATCGGAATGAGTCTTGCTATTTTAGGACAATTCATGGGAGTAAATGTTATTTTTTACTATGGGCCAATAATTTTCAAAGAAGCCGGAATGGCATCGCAGGGATCATTGGATTTCCAGATCGTAATTGGAGTTGTAAACGTTTTATCTACTATTTTAGGAATGTATTTAGTAGATAAAATTGGAAGAAAGAAATTAGTTTACATTGGAGTTACGGGAATGTTTGCCATGCTTATTGCAATTGGAGGTTATTTTTATCTAGCATTCAATAATCCCAATATCTTGTTGTATTTAATTATCGGTTACATATTCTTTTGTGCAATTTCAATTTGTGTGGTGATCTGGGTTTTGATATCCGAAATGTATCCAGTAAAAGTTCGCGGATTGGCCATGTCGATGGCAGGTTTTTCTCTTTGGATAGGTTCTTATCTTATCGGGCAGTTGACGCCGGTATTGCTAGAATCATTAAGTCCGGCAATTTCATTTTGGATTTTTGCCGTGATGTGTATTCCGTATCTTTTAATCACACGTTTCTATGTTCCTGAAACAACAGGGAAATCTTTAGAAGAAATTGAAGATATTTGGATAGCACATTAAAAACTTCCTAATTTACTATAAACACTATCAAACCAAAACCAATTATGAAACTCTTTTCAAAGCTTCAAACAAAGGAACCAAAATCGATTTTAAATGCCGCCGTTATCGTGGCCGCTTTAGGTTATTTTGTCGATATATATGATCTTTTACTTTTCGGAATCGTTCGGACAGATAGTTTGAAAGATCTCGGAATTACAGGTGATGCCATCCGAAATCAAGGCGAATATC
>NZ_CAMLIX010000281.1 GCF_946479975.1 uncultured Flavobacterium sp. | reverse complement strand
CTTGTAACCGTTACTATCACTACTGCTAGACCTGGTATCATTATCGGAAAAGGTGGGCAAGAGGTAGACAAGTTAAAAGAGGAACTTAAGAAAGTTACTGATAAAGAGGTTCAAATTAACATCTTTGAAATTAAAAGACCTGAGTTAGATGCTTATCTTGTGGCGACAAGCATCGCTCGTCAAATCGAAAGCCGTATTTCTTACAGACGTGCAATCAAAATGGCTATTGCTGCTTCTATGCGTATGAACGCTGAAGGTATCAAAGTTTTGATTTCTGGTCGTTTGAATGGAGCCGAAATGGCGCGTTCAGAAGGTTTCAAAGAAGGTAGAATTCCTCTATCAACTTTCAGAGCTGACATTGATTATGCTTTGGCTGAAGCTCACACTACTTACGGTAGAATGGGTATCAAAGTATGGATCATGAAAGGTGAAGTTTATGGTAAGAGAGAACTTTCTCCACTTGCTGGAATGGACAAAAAACAATCTGGTACTGGTGGTGGTAAAGGTGGAGATGCTCCTAGAGGTAAATCTAACTTTAACAAAGGAGGTAAACCAGACGCTCGTAAAAGAAAGTAAATTTTTAAACTAAAGAAAAATGTTACAGCCTAAAAGAACAAAATACCGTAAGGTACAAAAAGGTAGAATGAAAGGTAACTCTCAAAGAGGGCATGAACTTTCTAATGGAATGTTTGGTATTAAATCTGTACATGAAGATGGAATGTTCTTAACTTCTCGTCAAATCGAAGCTGCGCGTATCGCTGCAACTCGTTACATGAAGAGAGAAGGACAATTATGGATTAAAATATTTCCAGACAAACCTATTACTAAGAAACCTCTTGAAGTACGTATGGGTAAAGGTAAAGGAGCAGTTGAGTATTGGGCTGCTGTTGTTAAACCAGGAAGAATTATGTTTGAAGTTGGAGGAGTTCCATTGTCAGTTGCAAAAGAGGCTTTACGTCTTGCAGCTCAAAAACTACCAGTAAAAACTAAGTTCGTCGTTGCTAGAGATTTCGAAGCATAATTTATATTTATTATGAAACAATCAGAAATAAAAGATCTTTCTGCAGCGGAGTTGCAAGAAAAGCTTAGTCAAACTAAGAAAGTATATGCTGACCTAAAAATGGCTCATGCGATCTCTCCAATTGCTAACCCACTTCAAATTAGAAGCGTTAGAAGAACAGTTGCAAGATTAGCTACAGAGTTAACTAAAAGAGAGTTACAATAATTGTATTCTGCTGAAAGATGGAAGAAAAAAGAAATTTAAGAAAAGAGAGAATAGGTGTTGTTACTTCAAATAAAATGGATAAATCTATTGTTATTGCTGAAGTAAGAAAAGTAAAACACCCATTATACGGTAAGTTCGTGTTGAAAACTAAGAAATATGTTGCACACGACGAAACAAACGACTGTAACATTGGAGATACTGTAAGAATTAGCGAGACGCGTCCTTTAAGTAAAACAAAATGTTGGAGATTAGTTGAAATCTTAGAAAGAGCTAAATAATTATGGTACAACAGGAATCAAGACTAAAAGTAGCAGATAACACGGGAGCAAAAGAAGTTTTAACTATCCGTGTTTTAGGAGGTACCAAAAGAAGGTATGCCTCTGTTGGTGACAAGATTGTAGTATCTATTAAAGATGCAACTCCAAACGGAAACGTTAAAAAAGGAGCTGTTTCAACTGCAGTTGTTGTACGTACCAAAAAAGAAGTGAGAAGAGCTGATGGTTCTTATATCCGTTTCGATGATAATGCATGTGTTCTTTTGAACGCTGCAGGGGAAATGAGAGGAACTCGTGTTTTTGGTCCGGTAGCAAGAGAACTTCGTGAAAAACAATTCATGAAAATTGTATCATTAGCACCAGAAGTGCTTTAATTCGTTTTAAGATGATAAAGCTAAAAATTAAATCAGGAGATATCGTAAGAGTTATTGCCGGAGACCATAAAGGTGCTGAAGGTAAAGTTGTACGTGTTTACCGTGAGAAAAATAAAGCGATAGTTGAAGGTGTAAACATGGTTTCGAAACATACAAAACCAAGTGCTAAAAACCCTCAAGGTGGTATCGTTAAGAAAGAAGCTTCTATTCAAATTTCTAACATTGCTCTAATTGATCCTAAAAGTAAGGAAACAACTAGAGTTGGTATTAGAGTAGAAGGAGATAAGAAAGTAAGATTTTCAAAAAAATCTAATCAAGTACTATAGTAATGGCATATACACCTAGACTAAAAGAAGAATATAAGAGTAGAGTAATCTCTGCTCTTAAAGAAGAGTTCGGATATACAAACGTGATGCAAGTTCCAAAACTTGAAAAAATCGTTTTGAGCCGTGGAGTTGGTGCAGCTGTATCTGATAAAAAACTTATTGACTATGCAGTTGATGAGTTGACAAAGATCACTGGACAAAAAGCAGTATCTACAATTTCTAAGAAAGACGTTGCGTCTTTCAAATTAAGAAAAGGGATGCCTATTGGAGCAAAAGTTACTCTACGTGGAGAAAGAATGTATGAGTTTTTAGATAGACTTATCACTTCTTCTTTACCACGTGTTAGAGATTTTAGTGGTATCAAAGCTACTGGTTTCGACGGAAGAGGTAACTATAATCTTGGAGTTTTGGAGCAAATCATTTTCCCAGAAATTGATATTGACAAAGTAAACAAAATTTCAGGAATGGATATTACTTTTGTTACTACTGCAAAAACAGACAAGGAAGCAAAGTCATTATTGGCTGAATTAGGATTACCTTTTAAAAAGAATTAAGACATGGCTAAAGAATCAATGAAAGCCCGTGAGGTGAAAAGAGAGAAAACGGTAGCTAAGTATGCTGAAAAGAGAAAAGCTTTATTAGAAGCTGGAGACTATGAAGGTTTACAAAAATTACCTAAAAATGCTTCACCAGTTCGTTTACACAATCGTTGTAAATTAACAGGTAGACCTAGAGGTTATATCCGTCAATTCGGTATTTCACGTGTAACTTTCCGTGAGATGGCTAATAATGGATTAATTCCAGGAGTTAAAAAAGCGTCTTGGTAATCTCGCAATAAGTTATTACTTTTGCAAACCAAAAAATAATTTTTAATTGATTAAAGGTTCGGGAGATGAGTATCTCCCGAAAACCATAATCGCAATCAAATACATATGTATACAGATCCTATTGCAGATTATTTGACTAGAGTTCGTAACGCTGTGGCTGCAAACCACAAAGTTGTTGAAATTCCAGCATCTAATCTAAAAAAAGAGATAACTAAGATCTTATTTGATCAAGGTTACATCTTAAGTTACAAATTTGAGCAGAATACTGTACAAGGTTCTATCAAAATTGCTTTGAAGTATGATAAAGATACTAAAGAGCCTGTGATTAAAGATATCCAAAGAATTAGTAAACCTGGTTTACGTAAGTACGCAGGTGCTGCCAAATTACCAAGAATCCTTAACGGATTAGGAATTGCTATTGTTTCTACATCAAAAGGTTTGATGACAGGAAAACAAGCTAAGCAATTAAATGTAGGTGGTGAAGTAATTTGTTACGTATACTAATTTTAAACACTAGAAAAAGATGTCAAGAATAGGTAAAAGCCCAATTGTAATCACTGCTGGTGTAACTGTAGAAGTTAAAGACGGTATTATTACAGTAAAAGGAAAAAAAGGTCAACTGACTCAGGAGTTTTCGGACGTAACTGTAAAAGTTGAAGGCGATCAAGTTTTAGTAGAAAGATCGTCTGATCATAAAGACCATAGAGCAAAACACGGATTATACAGATCATTAATCAATAACATGATTGTTGGTGTATCTGAAGGTTTTACTAAAGAACTAGAATTAGTTGGAGTTGGTTACAGAGCTTCAAACCAAGGTCAAAAGTTAGATTTAGCTCTTGGATATTCTCACAATATTGTTTTAGAAATTGCTCCAGAAGTAGCTTTAGAAACAATATCTGAAAAAGGTAAAAACCCTATCGTAAAGTTAACATCATTTGATAAACAACTTTTAGGTCAAGTTGCTGCGAAAATCAGAGGTTTCCGTAAGCCAGAGCCATACAAAGGAAAAGGTGTTAAATTTGTGGGTGAAGTATTAAGAAGAAAAGCAGGTAAATCAGCTTAAAAAATAAGATTATGTCATTAACAAAATCTGATAGAAGACAGAGAATTAGATTCAGAATTAGAAAATCAATTAGTGGTACTGCTGCTAATCCAAGACTATCTGTATTTAGAAGTAACAAAGAAATTTACGCTCAACTTATTGACGATGTAAATGGAGTTACTATTTTAGCTGCATCTTCAAGAGAAAAAGAAATAGGAAACGGTACTAACGTTGAAGTAGCTGCTGCTGTTGGAAAACTAGTTGCAGAGAAAGCGTTAAAAGCTGGGATTGATACCATCACTTTTGATAGAGGTGGATATTTATATCACGGTCGTATTAAATCATTAGCGGAAGGCGCAAGAGCAGCTGGACTTAAATTCTAATATATTATGTCTAAATACAAAAATGTAGAATTGGTAAAACCTAGTGGTCTTGAACTTAAAGATCGTCTAGTAAGTGTTAATCGTGTTACTAAAGTTACAAAAGGGGGTAGAGCTTTCGGTTTTTCTGCTATTGTAGTTGTAGGTGATGAAAATGGAGTAGTTGGTCACGGATTAGGAAAATCTAAAGACGTTTCTGAAGCAATTGCGAAAGCAGTAGAAGATGCTAAGAAAAACTTAGTTAGAATTCCTTTGAATGGACAATCTGTTCCTCACGAACAAAAAGGTAAATTTGGTGGTGCACGTGTATTTTTAATTCCAGCGTCTCATGGTACTGGAGTTATTGCTGGTGGAGCTGTTCGTTCAGTTCTTGAATCAGTAGGTATTCACGATGTATTATCTAAATCTCAAGGATCATCAAATCCACATAACGTAGTTAAAGCAACTTTTGATGCTTTATTGCAAATGAGAAGCGCTCACACTGTTGCAAAACAAAGAGGTGTTTCTTTAGAAAAAGTTTTTAAAGGTTAATTCAAGGAAATTATGGCTAAATTATTAGTAAAACAAGTAAGAAGCAAAATCAACTGTCCTCTTTCTCAAAAGAGAGGTTTGGAAGCTTTAGGTCTACGTAAAATTGGACAAGTTGTGGAGCACGAGTCAAATCCTGCTATCCTTGGGATGATAAACAAAGTTAAACACTTAGTTTCTGTTGAAGAAGCTAAATAACAAATACTGTTATGAATTTAAGTAACTTACAACCTGCTGAGGGTTCTACACACAATCAAAATAAAAGATTAGGTAGAGGAGAAGGTTCTGGAAAAGGTGGTACTTCTGCAAGAGGTCACAAAGGAGCTAAATCTCGTTCTGGTTATTCTAAAAAGATTGGTTTTGAAGGAGGTCAAATGCCACTTCAAAGACGTGTGCCTAAGTTTGGTTTCACAAACATCAACCGTAAAGAATATGAAGGTGTGAACCTTGATACGCTTCAATTGTTGGTGGACAACGGAATTGTTACCGATGGTGCTGTCGATATGACAACATACGTAACCAACCGTCTCGCTACCAAAAATGAAATCGTTAAGATTTTAGGACGTGGCGAATTGAAAGCCAAACTAAAAGTAACGGCTCACAAATTTACTGCTACTGCAAAAGCGGCTATCGAAGCTGCGGGTGGTGAAGCTGTAACACTATAATTTTTCCTGTATATGAAGAAATTTTTTGAATCATTCGCTAATGTGTGGAAAATAGAAGAACTGAAAAA
>NZ_CAMLIX010000280.1 GCF_946479975.1 uncultured Flavobacterium sp. | reverse complement strand
AACGCAATAAAACACTGGGAGAGTTTATTATTGAGAACCAAAAAGCATTTCAGTATTCTTCGGGAGAACTTTCCCGGATTATCAACTCTATTCGATTGGCAGCCAAGGTTGTGAATCATAAAGTAAACCAAGCTGGACTTGTGGATATTATTGGCGCCGCGGGCGAGCAGAATATTCAAGGTGAAGATCAGCAAAAATTAGATGTCTATGCAAACGAAGTATTTATCCAGACGTTAATAAACCGTGAGATTGTCTGTGGTATTGCTTCTGAAGAAAACGACGATTTTATTACAGTTCAGGGGAGCGACAACTGTCATAATAATAAGTACGTGATCTTAATGGATCCGCTTGACGGATCTTCAAACATTGATGTTAATGTTTCTGTGGGAACTATTTTTTCTGTTTTCAGAAGAATTACTCCAATGGGAACTCCGGTAACTAGCGAGGATTTTTTACAACCGGGAATCAATCAAGTTGCAGCAGGCTATGTAATTTATGGAACTTCAACAATGCTGGTTTACACAACAGGTTATGGTGTAAACGGATTTACATTGAATCCGGCAATTGGTACATTTTACCTTTCGCACCCAAACATGAGATTTCCGAAAGACGGAAATATTTATTCCGTAAACGAAGGAAATTATGTTCATTTTCCGCAAGGCGTAAAAAATTACATAAAATACTGCCAGCGTGAAGAAGAAGACCGACCTTATACTTCAAGATATATTGGTAGTTTAGTAGCCGATTTTCATCGAAATATGATTAAAGGCGGCGTTTATATTTATCCAACAAGTTCAAAAGCACCAAAAGGGAAATTACGTTTATTGTATGAATGTAATCCAATGGCCTTTTTAGCAGAACAAGCAGGAGGAAAAGCAACAGACGGCTTTGGAAGAATCATGGAAATCCAGCCAACTGAATTGCATGAAAGAGTTCCTTTTTTCTGCGGAAGTTATAATATGGTAGAAAAAGCTGAGGAATTTATGGTGGCAGCTAATTAGTTTTCAGTTTTCGGTCGCAGTTTTCAGTATCGGCTATAAAAACAAACCCTACAGATTTTAAAAATCTGTAGGGTTTGCTGTTTCGTAAAAGTATGCAGATTAATAATCCGTAGGATTATCTCGTCGGTAGAAAAAAAAATATTTCGTTTTTAGTTGTGTCCTAGAAGGACACCTGATTCGAAAGCAATGTATGGAATGTAATCAAACGTTCCTCTGGAACGTATCGCCTCAATTCAAAATTGTTTTCTACCAACCAGACATTCCTCTGGAATGAGTCGGTTTGTTATTTCGTAAAAGTATGCAGATTAATAATCCGTAGGATTATCTCGTCGGTAGAAAAAAAAATAGTTCGTTTTTAGTTGTGTCTTGGAAGGACACCTGATTCGAAAGCAATGTATGGAATGTGATCAAACGTTCCTCCGGAACGTATAACCGCAATTCAAATTAAATTGCTACCAACCAGACATTCCTCTGGAGTGAGTCGGTATAAAAAAACAAACCCGAAAGATTTTTAAATCTTTCGGGTTTTTAGTTTTTTATAAATATCAATTTTAAGTCATTCAGCATAAACTGAATACTAAAAACTGAACACTGAATACTATTTATTCATATTCTCCATTTCGAAAAGGAAAGTATCCAAATCTACTTTTTTATCTACTAAAGAAAGTGCTTTTGCAACAATGTAATTTACGTTTCCTGGAGTAAATCCTAACGCTAATCCCATACGGGTTAGCATTACTTCTTGTAAATCTCCCAAGTGGTGGTCAACGTGTACCATTCTTGCTAAGTCATATAAACGCTCTAAACGTTGTGTATATAAGTAAGGAGGATTTATTGGGTGTTTCCAAGGATCAGAAAGAATTTCTTGGTATTCTTCTTCTGAGATTTGTAATGTCGAAGCGATTTTATTCAAGAATTCTTGTTCTTCTTGGCTTATTTTTCCGTCAGCAAAAGCTACACGCACAATTGCAGAGAAATGACCTCTGTTTCTTTGTTTGAATTCGTTATCAAATAATTCTGAAAATGGCATAATTAAATTAGTTTTTAAAGAACAAATATAATTCTATTTTTAAATTTTGATTTTAAATTTCTCATAAAATTTAACTTTTTTAATTATCGGATTTTGAGTTCTTAAATCTCTAAGTTTGAAAATTAATCGTAAGTTTACAACCCCTAATTATTTAACTAAAGTATACCTATGTCACAATTTTGGATTTATTTTCAAATAGGATTAAAACACGTTTTAGATATCAATGCTTACGATCACGTTCTTTTTTTAATCGCCCTGACCGTTCCATATTTATTTAAAGACTGGAAAAAGATTTTTCTTTTGGTTTCTATTTTTACAATAGGTCACACATTGGCGTTAATTCTTTCCGTTTACGGAATTATTACAATCAAAGTAAATATTGTAGAATTTCTAATTCCGATTACAATTTTGATCACGGCGCTCTATCATTTATTTACTGCCGGAAAGACCTCAAAAGATTCTGGCGTAAATTTGGTATTTTTTATAACCTTATTCTTCGGAATTATTCACGGTTTAGGATTTTCTAATTATTTCAAAACAATTTTAGGAGGCTCTGCAACGTCAAAATTATTACCTTTGGGAGAGTTCGCTTTAGGAATCGAAGCGGCACAGTTAGTAGTCGTTTTTGTTGTTTTGGTAATATCATATATAGTGCAGACAGTTTTTCGTTTTTCAAAACGCGACTGGGCACTTGTAATGTCGGCTTTTATTATTGGAGTTGTAATTCCGATGATTATCGAAAGTCCGATTTGGAACAGATAAATAAATGGAAGTAAAAAAACTAAATAAATACGATAAAGCTTATTTGCGAATTGCCAAAGAATGGAGTCTTTTATCGTATTGCAAACGCAAACAAGTTGGTGCGATCATCGTAAAAGACAGAATGATAATTTCTGACGGTTACAACGGAACACCAACCGGATTTGAAAATTGCTGTGAAGACGAAGACGGATTAACACGCTGGGATGTTTTACATGCCGAAGCAAATGCAATTCTAAAAGTAGCAAGATCAACACAATCCTGCGAAGGAGCAACTTTATACATTACACTTTCTCCTTGTAAAGAATGCAGTAAATTAATACATCAGTCTGGAATAAGACGAGTGGTGTATAAAGATGGATATCGTGACGATTCTGGAATTCAATTTTTAATAAAAGCAGGTGTAGAAGTAGAACATATTCCTGTTTTAGAAGAGTAAATGAAATTTAATTCAAAATATTTACCCATAATTATCGGAGCCACTTTTGCTCTGGGAACGGTTGTCGGAAGCTTTATGAATGCTCCTGCAGATGATCCGCTTTTGGCTAAAAATTACTCAAAAACCAAACTCAACAAACTTATTGATTTTATTAATAATGAATATGTTGACAGCATCAATACCGATTCTATTGTAAATCTTACCGTAGATAATATTCTTTCCAAATTAGATCCGCATTCGGTCTATATTCCGCCAAGCGAACAAGCAGAAGTTGCCGAAAGTATGAAAGGCGATTTCGTTGGAATCGGAATCAATTTTTATATGTATAAAGATTCGGTTGCGATTATAAAGCCAATTGAAAACGGACCTTCCGCGAAAGCGGGATTAAAATCTGGCGACAGAATTCTATTTGCAGGAAAAACAAAATTGTACGGTAGAAAACTGCCTTCAGATAGTTTGTTTTCTAAATTGAAAGGACTTCAAGGTTCAGAAATTGAATTGACTGTTTTTAGAAAATCAGAACAGAAGAAACTAAAGTTTAAAGTTAAGCGAGATATTATTCCCATTAAAAGTGTAGATGCCTCTTTATTGATTGGAAACAATATTGGTTACATTAAAATAAACCGTTTTGCAGAAACTACTTTTAACGAATTCAAAACAGGTTTAACAAGATTAAAACAAAAAGGAATTCAATCGCTTGTAATAGACCTTCGTGACAACGGAGGGGGTTATATGGAAGAAGCAATCGCTATTGCCGATGAATTCTTGAAAGATAAACAGTTAATCGTTTTTACTAAAAGCAAAAATGGTTCAACAGATAAAACGTACGCTACAAAAGCAGGAAGTTTTGAAACTGGAAAAGTATATGTTTTAATTAATGAAAACAGTGCTTCTGCGAGCGAAATTTTAGCTGGAGCGATTCAGGATAATGATCGCGGAACAATTGTCGGCCGACGTTCTTTCGGAAAAGGTTTGGTACAGCGTGAAATGGATTTTAATGATGGATCTGCCGTTCGATTGACTGTTGCGCGTTATTACACGCCCACAGGAAGATCAATTCAAAAGCCGTATAAAAAAGGAAATGATGCTTACTTTAAGGAATCAGAATCTCGAATTGCGACAGGAGAATTGTATGCAAAAGACAGTATAAAAGTAGCAGATTCTCTAAAATTTAAAACGCCAAAAGGTAAAATCGTTTACGGTGGCGGCGGAATTGTTCCAGATGTTTTTGTTCCGATGGAAGCAGAGCACGGAAATGAAAATGTGGGTTACCTGCTTCAAACAGGAATTGTTGGGCATTTTGTTTTTGAAGAATTAGATAAGGATAGAAATGCTTTTGCAGGAGATAATTTCAATACGTTTTTAAATAAAATGAAGAACTCTGATATGTACTTCAAAAAGTTTAAAAACTATATTTTAGTGACTGGTTTAGATTTAAAACTAGACAAAAGCAAAGCGCTTGTAAACAGATATCTTACAGCTGAGTTTGCACGACAGCTATTTGGAGAATTGTATTATTATGATGTAATCTTGAAAGATGACGCGATGATTAAAACAATACTTAATCCGAAAAAATAACTTCAATCTTACAATATGAAAATAGAAACCGTAATTGATGCAGAAATTGAACTTCTAACTGCTATTAAAAAATCGGATGTTATGGCTTTGGAAACCATTCTTCATAATGATCTATTGTTCAACATGCCAGACGGACAAACGATAACAAAAGATTTAGACCTGCAGGCGTATCGTTCTGGAAAAATGAAAGTAGATTTTTTAGAAGCTTCTGATCAAATTGTAAAAATAATTGAGAACTCAGCAGTTGTTACTGTTGTCGTTTCATTAAAAGGTACTTACGATAGCAATCCGATCAATGGTGTTTTTAAATACATCAGAGTTTGGAAGAAAATTGGAAAAAACATGAAAGTAATTGCAGGAAGCTGTGTTCGGCTGGCATAAATTTTGAAGCTGGAATATATATTAACTTAAATAAAATGCAGCTCCCAATCGGGATCGCGCTTAAAATCTTAAAATATGAAAAATCTAAAAAGAATAAGTTTACTAGCGCTTCTAATGACTTTTGTAATTTCTTGTACAACTATGAAAAGTGATCCAAATGCTCCAGTTTCTGGAAAAGTAGAATCTATTGAAGGAGGAAAAGACGGTTACACGGCAAAAATTACGACAGATAATAAAGAAGTATATTTTGCGACAATCAGCATTGTAAACGTTGGCGGACCTCAAAACTACAAACAATTAAAAATCGGTGATATAGTTTCTGTCAAAGGAGAAAAATGGAAAGCTGAAGACGAAAACCATATCAAGGTAACAGAAATCGTTTCGGTAAAATAAAAAATGAAAAAAATAACCATATAAGTGATATAAGTTCATTTAATCTATGCGCAAAGCATATATGAACTTATATCACTTATATGGTTTATTAATTTTATATAATATTATCGAATACTATCGTGAGAATGTGTTTGTATGCCGTTATTCCATAAAG
>NZ_CAMLIX010000279.1 GCF_946479975.1 uncultured Flavobacterium sp. | reverse complement strand
AAGCTTCAAGTTCTTTGGCTTGATTTAGTGCTGGAAAACTTCGAAAGGCAATAAAATTTTCAATCATAGTGGGTGGTTGAGTTTTCTGCTAAAATAAAGTTTTATCCCTACAAATTACCAATACTATCCAATTCTCTTTTCAAAGGTTCAATTTGCTTCATGAAACGAGTTCTGTCATTTCCAGTTAAAGATTCTCCTGTTGGAAGATTCAATCGAAGCGCATCAACTTGAACACCGTTTTTCCAGAAACGATAACAAACGTGAGGTCCAGAAGCCAAACCTGTGCTTCCAACCAAACCAATTGTCTGACCTTGCGTAACGCGTTGTCCGCGGCGAACCAAGATTTTAGACATGTGTAAATATTGAGTAGAGTAGGTTCCGTTGTGTTTTACCTTCACAAAGTTTCCGTTTCCTGCTGTATATCCCGTTGTTTCAACAACGCCAGAAGCAGTTGTAGAAATTGGCGTTCCAGTTGGAGCGGCATAATCAGTTCCTTTGTGGGCTTTCCAGGTATGTTGAACTGGGTGAAATCTATTCATGGTGAATCGTGAAGTGATTCGGCTGAATTTAATTGGGGTTTTTAAGAAGAAGTTTTTAAGTGTTTTTCCTTCATCATCATAATATTCGATTTTTCCAGAAGTCGTATCTCTTTCAAAAGGAAAAGCGTAAACGATTTTGCCTTTATATTCAAAAAATGCTGCTTCAAGATCTTCAACGCCATCATAAGTTTTTCCGTTGATGAATCTTTCTGTGAAGATTAATCCATAACGATCGCCTTTTTTAAGTTTGAAGAAGTCAATAGACCAAGAAAACACTTTAGTGATTCTGCTTGCCAAGGCTGTTTCGACACTTTCGTTTCCTAAAGTTTCAGATAAAGAACTTTTTAAAACACCGCCAATTATTTTTCTCTTAAAAGTTACAGGTCTTACTTTTTTATAAGCTTTTGCAATACTGTCTCTTAAGTCAATAACATAGTAACTTAAAGCATCTTGCTGGTAAATAAAAACCTCCAGATTATTGGTTTTGTTTTTTGAATGAAGTAATGTAAAAGGTTTGCCGTAGCGCATACTTCTAACATTAAAAGAATCTTTTACCTGCTCGACAATATCGTGTACTTTTTTGTCTCCAATATTTTGACTTTGCATAATCGAGCCAAAAGAATCTCCTTTTGAAATTGTATCGTTAACAACATTGAAATCTGCGTAATTAAAACCGAATTCTATTTTTTTGGTTGCTGGTTTAGTAATTTTGGTTTCTACTTTTTCTTCTGCTTTTTTACAAGAAAAAATAGAAAACAGGACAATTAAAATTACGACTGCTTTTTTCAAACTTTTTGGATTTTTGGTGGAGAAATTATGCTACGTTTTCATTTCCCCAATTGGACAATTCTTCTTCGGTCCACAATTTAGGAAAAAAGATGCGTCTTTGGTATTTTGGATGCATATATTTTTGCCAGTCACTTCCGCCTGTAGCTTCTCCATTACCTTTTCCGCTTTCCAAAATGTATTTTCTTGCTGTATTAAGATGCTGCATAACCCAAGTGATATTCACTGTTTTATCGTAGTGGCGCATTGCTGCAATTAATTCTGGATTTTGCTGGTCTTTTTCTGGAAGCTGTGAAAATTTCTGCCATATGTTTTGTGTCTTAAAAGTAGACATCTGTCTCAAAAATTGACCCTTATATTTTTTCTCGAATTCATTTAGTAAATACGATTTTTCGCCCGTATGATAATCTTTTCCTGCAGCCTGCCAATACAAATGTTCAAATCTGGTTTCAAGATCTGTATTTTCGTCCAAATTGGCTTTGTATCTTCTGTCTATTAAATTGATAACATCTGTCGAAGCAAACTCAATCATTCTATATTGTGCACTTTGAAAACCACTTGCAGGAGTAAGCGTATTTCTGAATTTCATATATTGATCTACTTCCATTCCGTTTTCCATAATGCTGAAAGAATTGGTAAGCATGTCAAAATATCTCGTAATTCTTGATAATCTTTCGCTGAAAAAATCAACCTGAATATTTTCGGTTTCCGCGATTTGATCAATTTCCCACAAAATCATTTTAAAGATTAATTCATTGACTTGATGGTACATAATAAAGACCATTTCGTCAGGAAGTGTGGTGCGTTGAATTTGCAAATTTAAAAGTGCGTCGGTTTGAATATAATCCCAATATGTAATTGGTTTAGACCAAAGAAGTCCTTCTAATTGTACATCAGTTTTTTGATTTATTGCTTGAAATTTAAGGTCAATTTCTTTTAAGATTGCTTCAGAATTATCTGTAGGGTTCATTATTTTTTTACTTTAAGTGGACTTTTTAATCCTTTAACTTCATCTAAATCCGCTTTAAGAGATCCTACAGCTAAATCTGCTTTGATTCTAATGGGAACTTTGTTTACGTCGTCTGTTATCCAGAGTGTTAAGCTTTCATCTTCTTTAAAAACTCTTCCTTTTTGAACAGATGGTTTGAAAACCATTGTAGAAATTTTTCCAAATTTAGTTGTAATATCTTGACGACCTATATATTTTAACTTAAATTTTGTGATTTCTTCGTCAAAAAACATGTCGATAGAAATGGCGTCACCAGATTTTAATTTATCAATGTTTGGATGATTTCTCAGATAGTAAAAAGCCGAAACAATATCTTGTACGTTTTCAGTAACAATAATCGTTTTTTCTGATTTTCGTTTGTAATCTTTAACTAAAACTCGTTTTTCGTCTTGATTGAAAAATCCTTCCTGATTTTTGGTGTAACCGCCTTCGTCAATTTTTCTAACATAACGATAAGGTTTCCCTGTTTCCTTGTCAAAATAACTTTCGTATAAATCTTCTACTTTGAAGAAAAATTTAGACATTCCGGTTGTGTAACCTTTTCCAACAGAGTGGTATACTTTTTTATTATTGATGGTCGCATCTTTTACTTCAAGTGTTGCGTAACCAGCATTTACAATTCCGTAATGGATTCTGAATTTGAAAAATTCTCCCGTGTCAAAAGCATCTACTTTTTGAGAGTCGAAGGCAAAGCAAGTGAGAACAAATATGATGAGAATAAGTTTTTTCATAGTACATTTTTTACATTCTATTATAAAGATAAATAAATGCAAATTCTATTCCAAATGTACTAAAACAAAAAAACTCAGTCAAAGATGACTGAGTTTTTATGCTATTAACTAACCAAAAAACTATAAATTATGAAATTTATATCAATTCGGAAGGAAACCACCCCTTCCTGATTTGCGAGTGCAAAGATAGATAGAAAGTTCAAAAAACAAATAGTCAAAGTCAAGTTTAACATAACATTTGCAAAAAAAGCATCGTTTTTTAGAGAATTATGCTGTTTTGTATATGAAAATTAACATTTTATAGCGTTCCTCTCAATTCTTGCTCTCTCTCAATTGACTCAAAAAGGGCTTTAAAGTTACCTGCACCGAATCCTTTTGCACCCATTCTTTGAATAATTTCGAAGAAAAGCGTCGGTCTGTCCTGAACTGGCTTTGTAAAAATCTGTAATAAGTAACCGTCTTCGTCAGCATCTACCATAATGGCTAATTTTTCGATTTCGTTTAAATCTTCTTTCATCATATCCATATGAACACCCAATCTTTCTGGGATTGCTTGGTAATACGTATGAGGTGGAGCAGATAAAAATTCAACACCACGAGCTCTTAATTGCGATACTGTTTTAATAATATCATCTGTTGCAATGGCAATATGCTGAATTCCAGGGCCACCGTAGAAATCTAGATATTCTTCAATTTGAGATTTTTTCTTTCCTTCAGCCGGTTCGTTGATTGGAAATTTAATTCTTCCATTTCCGTTTGACATTACTTTACTCATCAATGCAGAATATTCTGTAGTAATTTGTTTGTCGTCGAAAGAAAGGAAATTCACAAATCCCATTACATCTTCGTAGAATTTTACCCAAGTATTCATTTCGTTCCAACCCACATTTCCAACCATGTGGTCGATATATTTTAATCCCGTTGGTTCCGGATTGTAGTCTGATTTCCACTCTTTATAACCAGGAAGGAAAACTCCGTTGTAATTTTTTCTTTCTACGAAAATGTGAACAGTTTCTCCGTAAGTATAAATTCCAGAACGAATAACTTGACCAAATTCATCTTCTTCAACAGTTGGTTCCATAAAAGAACGTGCACCGCGTTTCATAGTTTCTTCGTAAGATTTTGTAGCATCTTCAACCCAAAGTGCTGCTACTTTTACACCGTCTCCATGTTTTTGAAGATGTGCATGAATTGGAGAATCCTGAGTTAGAGGCGTTGTCAAAACAATTCTGATTTTGTCTTGTTTTAAAACATAAGATGCTTTGTCTTTTACTCCAGTTTCCAATCCGGCGTAAGCCAAAGACTGATACCCGAAAGCGGTTTTATAATAATGTGCAGATTGTTTTGCGTTTCCAACATAGAATTCTACATAATCTGTTCCTAATAATGGAAGGAAATCTTGCGCTCCTTCAAATATTTTTTCTAATCCGTATTCTACTGATTTTATTTCTTTTGACATGATGTTTATTTGTTTAATCGGTTAATTGAATAAACCGAATGTTGTGTTTAAGATTTTTTTTACCGCAAAGAGCGCAAAGTCAATCGCAAAGTTCGCAAAGTTTTAATAGCGATCTTTGCGTAAAATCCTTGCGAACTTTGCGGTTAGATCGAAAAGTGGAATTTACTCAGTCCAAGACTTGTAGTACTGACCGTCATCGAGACCCATAGCTTCTTCAGTAACCATTAATGGACGGAAAGTATCCACCATAACAGCTAATTCCTGAGTTTCCTTGTGACCAATACTGCGTTCCATTGCTCCAGGCGCTGGTCCATGCGGAATTCCTTTTGGGTGTAAAGTGATGTGACCTTGCTCAATATTATTACGGCTCATAAAATCGCCATCTACATAATATAGAACTTCATCAGAATCTATATTGCTGTGATTGTAAGGCGCCGGAATTGCTTTCGGATGATAATCGTAAAGTCTAGGACAGAATGAACAAACGACAAAAGTTGCCGTTTCAAAAGTTTGGTGTACCGGCGGCGGTTGGTGAACGCGCCCCGTTATAGGTTCAAAATTATGAATTGAAAAACCGTACGGGAAATTGTAGCCGTCCCAGCCCACAACATCAAACGGATGTGTAGCATAAACCACTTCGTGAATCATTCCTTCCTTTTTGATTTTAATTAAAAAATCACCTTTTTCGTCGTGTGTTTCCAATTCATTTGGCAAAATAAAATCACGCTCGCAAAAAGGAGAATGTTCTAAATGCTGACCCGATTGGTTTTTATAACGTTTTGGCGTATAAAAAGGAGAATATGATTCTACGTAAAAAAGTCGGTTTTCTTCGGTTTCAAATTCTATTTGATAAATAATACCACGCGGAATAATCAAATAATCACCATATTCAAACGGAATATTTCCTAACATGGTTCTTAATTTTCCTTTTCCTTTATGGATGAAAAGCATTTCATCGGCATCGGCATTTTTATAGAAATAATTTCGAAGCGATTCTTTCGGCGCAGCCAAACCAATAATGCAGTCTTTGTTGACCATCATCGCTTTTCGGCTGTCTAAAAAATCGTTTTCTGGTTTTAATTCAAAACCTTTAAAAAGAAGTGATTTTATATTTTTTCCGATTGCAATTTTTGGTTCAACCGAATACGAATTTAAAATTTCTTTGACCTGCGTAGGTCTGTGTACGTGATAAGATAGTGACGAATGTCCGTGAAAACCTTCGGTTCCAAACAATTGTTCGTAGTAAAAACCTCCGTTTGGTTTTT
>NZ_CAMLIX010000278.1 GCF_946479975.1 uncultured Flavobacterium sp. | reverse complement strand
GGAAAACAATAGTGATGTTTCTTTGGCCGAATTATTTAAAACACAGCCAAAAGAAATCTTCGAAAAATCAAAATATAAACCTAAGAAATAATGGCAAATATAAACTCAGAGATTAAATTTAATATAGAATTAGACGAAAACCGCGTTCCAGAAAAATTAACGTGGAGTGCGCAAGATGGCGGTGTAAATGCAGAAGAAGCAAAAGCAATTATGCTGTCTATTTGGGACAGTAAAGCAAAAGAAACAATGCGTATCGATTTGTGGACAAAAGATATGCCGGTAGACGAAATGAAGATTTTCTTCCATCAGACTTTAGTAGCAATGTCAGACACTTTTAAACGTGCTACAGACGACGAAAAAATGGCAGATACTATGAAAGATTTTTGTGATTACTTCGCTGAAAAGCTAGAGCTTACAAAATAATTTAGTTTAAATTACAATCCCGGAGCCTCGGGATAAATTCCAAATTCCAAGTTTTACAATTGGAATTTGGAATTTTTTTATTGAGTATTTTTAATTTATCGACCTTTTCTTTAGATCTTTAAAAATACGTTTTAAAGCGCCAATCATCAAGGCGTTTGAGTTTTTGTAAAGCGTTACATTATCGATAAGTTTATCTGATTTTTGGGTTTCCCACATCGATTTTGTATTTCCTTTATTCGTTATTCCAACAATGTTTTGAGAATAAATAATCTGCTTTAAATTCAGGTCATAAATTTCCAAAATTACCGAAGCTTCATTTCTTTCTGATCCATAATCATTTTGATAAAGTTCGAGAGAAGATAAGTCACTTCTGTTTTTTCTGGTAGAAATATTGATAAAGAAATCGTAACCAGTTCCGTCTTTTAATTCTTTTAGTTTTATACCATTCGGATTTAAATTGATTTTTCTCGGCACAAGTAAGCCTTTAACATCATGAATGTAAGATACTCTGTCTCCTAGATTTTTTCTAAAGAATTTTAAAGACTCTTCTGTTAATTTATCTTTAGAGTTTTTTGGGCAGTCCAACTCGTTTAAAAGCCACTTTCCAGAAGAAAAATCAACTCCAGTTCGTTGTCCTGTCAGTAGCATATAATGTGGGGATTGGCAGGAAGAGAATAGTAATAGAAGAGAGATGCCCAGAATGTAACAGGTTGATTTAAAATTGTTCATGGTTTAAATTTGGTTTGCATCAAATATAATTAAAAAACAATTCGTTAAGATTTTTCTTTAAAATAAAAATTCCAATCGCAAGGATTGGAATTTTGAATTTTTATGTTTGGAATCTAAAATGTCTAAATAGAATTTAAAAAGCCACTGTTATTTTTAAAAACTTCTTGATTTACTTCGTCTATATAAGTCAAAAGTTCTTCTTTACCTATTGATTCTGTAGATGAGGTTACGAAATATTGTGGCATTTCGGCCCAGTTGTTCGCGTACATTTGTTTTTTGTAAGCTGCAATATGAGAGTCTATTTTTACTTTACTGATTTTGTCTGCTTTGGTAAAAATAATGCAGAAAGGAATTTCGCTTTCGCCCATATAAGACATAAACTCAATGTCAATTTTTTGTGCTTCGTGGCGAATATCAATCAAAACAAAAGCACAAACCAATTGCTCTCTGTTTTCAAAATAATCTGTAATAAATTGCTGGAAAACAGATTTTGTTTTTTTAGAAACTTTAGCGTAACCGTAACCAGGTAAATCGACCAAAAACCAATTATTGTTGATTTTAAAGTGATTTATTAATTGCGTTTTTCCTGGTCTTCCAGATGTTTTTGCTAAGTTTTTATGATTGGTAATCATGTTTATCAACGATGATTTACCCACGTTAGATCGGCCTATAAATGCATATTCCGGCAAGAATTCAGTCGGGCATTTTGAAGCATCAGAATTACTGATAATAAATTCGGCGGTATTAATTTTCATGTCTTTTATTTTTTAAACCTCCTTCAAATTGAAAGTTTACTGCTATAATTTCTTCTCAGTAAGCCATTTCTCGAGAATTACGTTAAATTCATCGGGATGTTCCATCATAGCTGCGTGTCCACATTTGTCAATCCAGTACAAAGTAGAATTTGGTAATAATTTGTCAAATTCTTCCGCTACATTTGGTGGTGTTACATTGTCGTTTTTACCCCAAATGATACAAGTTTCAACGTCCATTTTTGGTAAATCTTTTGCCATATTATGGCGAATTGCACTCTTGGCAATAGTCAGAGTTTTGATTAATTTAATACGGTCATTGGCCATTGTATATACTTCGTCAATCAATTCCGGAGTAGCAATTTTAGGATCGTAAAATACTTCTTCGGCTTTTTTTCTGATGTATTCGTAGTCACCTCTTCTTGGGTAACTATCTCCCATTGCACTTTCATAAAGACCAGAACTTCCGGTAATTACAAGTCCTGCAACTTTTTCAGGATACAATTTTGTATGATAAAGGGCAATATGTCCTCCTAAAGAATTTCCTAAAAGAATTACTTTATCAAATCCTTTAAAAGTGATAAAATCTTTTACGTACTTGGCAAAGCTTTTTACATTCGTTTTTAAAATGCTTTGTGTGTATATTGGCAAATCTGGAATAACCACTTTATATCCTTTTGTTGGAAAATATTGCGCTACACCATCAAAGTTACTTAGACCTCCCATCAACCCATGCAAAATAACGATAGGTGTACCTTCTCCAGCTTCAAAATAGCTGTATTTGCCTTCTTTTTTATAGTGTTTGTCCATCTAATCTAATGCCAATTTCAATTTCGACAAATATAGGGTTTAATAAATAAAAATGAATTTTTGCCGCCATTTTTTAACTAGATAATTTAAGTAGAATTTCTAATGGGTTAAAAATCAGTGGTTAATAGCGTTTTGGTTGAATTCTTCAAATGTTAAGAAATCTGCATTATAATCAATTTTTTAAGAAATTTTACTCATTATTTTTTTGAATAAATAGTGTATTTAAGAATCTGTTAATTAATAGTTAAAGTATTGAGCGGTTGTGTATTACGGAAAGTGGTAGCAAAGTGGTTAAACTTATTAACAAAGTGGTATAAAGTGGTAAAATGTGGTATTTTTTTTTATATTTTTGCTGTATAACATGTTAACTAGTTTTTTTGAACACAATTGTTGGAACATATGAATGTAAAGTCGATGCTAAAGGAAGGCTAATGATGCCTGCACCTTTAAAAAAGCAATTGACTGCTTCCCTTCAAAGCGGATTCGTTTTGAAGCGTTCTGTTTTTCAGCCGTGTTTAGAATTATATCCTATGGAAGAATGGGATTTGATGATGAAAAAAATCAACAAGCTTAATCGCTTTGTAAAAAAGAACAACGATTTCATTAGAAGGTTTACTGCTGGTGTTAAAGTGGTTGAGGTTGATGCATTAGGGAGATTGCTTGTTCCAAAAGATTTGGTAACGTTTGCAAGTATTTCTAAAGATGTAGTTTTTTCATCTGCGGTTAATATAGTAGAGATCTGGGATAAGGATTTATACGAAAAATCAATAAGCGGCGAAGATATGGATTTTGCAGATCTAGCCGAAGAAGTAATGGGAAATATTAATGACGACGAAGATGGAATATCATAATCCGGTTTTACTACATCCTACAGTTGATGGTTTAGATATTAAACCAGACGGAGTTTATGTAGATGTTACGTTTGGAGGCGGTGGTCATTCAAAAGAGATTTTAAGAAGATTAGGGCCAAACGGAAGGCTGTTTGCATTTGACCAAGACGAAGACGCGCTTGCCAATGCACTGCCAGACGAAAGGTTTACTTTGATAAATGAGAATTTTAGGTTCATAAAAAGATTTTTGCGTTTTCACGGAGTAAAAGCGGTAGATGGAATCTTAGCAGATTTAGGAGTTTCATCACATCAGTTTGATGTTCCAGAAAGAGGTTTTTCAACCCGATTCGATGCAGAACTGGATATGCGAATGAGTCAGAAGAATGATTTAAGTGCTTATAGAGTGGTTAACGAATATGAAGAACAGGATTTACGTCGTGTTTTTTTTGATTATGGAGAGTTGAAAAACGCGCCAGTTTTAGCAAGAACAATCGTTGAAGCAAGAAAAGATTATCCGATCAGAACAACCGACGAATTGAAAGAAGTGCTGAAAAAGTTTTTACCTGAGAAAGTTAAAAATAAAATATTGGCTCAGATTTATCAGGCAATTAGAATTGAGGTAAATCAAGAAATGGATGTTTTAAAAGAATTTATTGAGCAATCGTTAGAGATTTTAAAACCAGGAGGAAGATTCTCGGTAATCTCTTATCATTCTTTAGAAGATCGTTTAGTAAAAAGATTTATTAAAAACGGAATGTTTGAAGGAGAACCAGAAAGAGATTTTTACGGAAATTTTTCAGTTCCATACAAAACTATCGGAAAATTGATTGTCCCAGACAACGAGGAAATCAAAATCAACAATAGAGCAAGAAGTGCAAAATTAAGAGTTGCTGAAAAGATATAATATATATTAAGGTAGGAAATAATGAAAAGTGGAGTATTTGGCATATTAAAAGCAAGATTTCTGATTCATGAAGATGCAGTAAAAAACTGGCGATTTATTGTCTTTATAATTCTGCTGGCTATTTTGATGATTGCCAATACACAGCGATACGAACAAAAAGTTTTTGAAATCGCAAAATTAAATAATGAAACAAAAGAATTGAGATCTGAATTTGTAGATCGCCGTTCAGAGTTGATGAAATTAAAAATGGAGTCTACGATTTCGGATAAAATGTTAGAAAAAGAAATTTTTCCGTCGACGGTTCCTCCAATAAAAATAGAAGTTAAAAAAGAAGAAGAAAAAAGTTTCTTTAAAAGAATATGGCAGTAGAAGATAAACATATATCCTACAGAATTTACCTCGTAGCAGTTTTCATCTTTGTGATGGCAATTGCTATTGTTGTTAAATTAACCAATATTCAATGGGTTCAAGGTGATTACTATAGAAAACTGGCGAAACAGCGTACTGTGAGAAACTTTGTAATTCCGGCAAACAAAGGAAATATTTATTCTGCTGATGGAAGTTTACTGGCAACATCAATCCCGAATTATGAAATTCGTTTTGATGCAAAAGCGCCAAAAACAGAAACTTTCGAAAAGTATGTAAAACCTTTGTCAGATTCATTGGCAACAGTTTTGGACAAGCCAAGCAGTTATTTTCAACAAGAATTAAGAAAAGCGCGTGAGAATAAAAACCGTTACTATTTGATCGCCCGCAAATTAAGTTATACAGAATATACGAAGATTAAAAGTTTTCCATTATTCAATTTAGGTGCATTCAAAGGCGGAATTATAATTGAACAAGAAACCGTTAGAAAACATCCAATTGGTAAAATTGCTGAAAGAACTATTGGTTACGATAAAATCGATCCCGCAACTGGAGTAGAAGTTGGAAAAGGAATTGAGTGGGCTTTTAAAAATTACCTGAACGGAAAAGACGGTAAAATTTTAAAGCAAAAAATTGCAAAAGGCCAGTGGAAACCGATTCGTGATGTAAACGAAGTAGATCCAATTGACGGTTACGATGTGATTTCGACAATAGATGTTTTTATTCAGGATATTGCGCATCATGCTTTGTTAAAACAATTGCAGGATTATGAAGCAGATCACGGTTGTGTGGTGGTAATGGAAACAGAAACAGGTCATGTAAAAGCAATTTCGAATTTAGGAAGAGCAGAAGACGGATCATATTACGAAACAACGAATTACGCTATTGCAGAATCTCATGAACCAGGATCAACTTTTAAATTGGTTGATTTAATGGCGATTTTAGAAGATAAAGTAGCAGATACAAGTACCGTTTACGATAGTCAC
>NZ_CAMLIX010000277.1 GCF_946479975.1 uncultured Flavobacterium sp. | reverse complement strand
TGATTTCGACGGATCATTTAAATTGACAACAAATGCCAAACTGCCTTTTTCAATAAAGATTTCTGCAGTAGGATTTGAGTCAAAAACAATTAATGTAACCGCCGCAAATCAAAAAGTGAATGTAATTTTAAAAGATGAAGAGACTAAGCTTGACGAAATTGTAGTTTCGGCGTCTAGAACTCCAGAAAGAGTTTTAGAATCTCCAGTAACCATTGAGAGAATGGGGGTTCAGGAAATTAAAAGAACGGCTTCGCCTACTTTTTATGATGGTTTGGAGAATATGAAAGAGGTTCAGATGAATACGAGTAGTATGTCTTTTAAGTCAATCAATACAAGAGGTTTTGCGACTGTTGCCAATACACGTTTTATGCAATTGGTTGATGGTATGGATAATTCATCTCCTTTATTGAATTTCGTTTTAGGAAACATGATTGGTGTTTCAGAAATTGATGTTCAGAGTGTTGAGCTTCTTCCAGGTGCTTCTTCTGCATTATATGGTGCAAATGCATTCAACGGAATTTTGTTTATGACAAGTAAAAGTCCGTTTACAAATCAAGGTATTTCTACTTATTTTAAATACGGCATGACTTCACAAGAAGCTGCTGGCAATAACGGCTATTATGATTTTGGTATCCGTTTCGCTCATGCTTTCAATAAATATTTTGCTGCTAAAGCCAACTTTACTTATATGGAGGCAACAGATTGGTATGCTACAAACTACGATGATAAAACTAGAGCAGGTATTGATAGAACAAATCCTAGTTATGATGGTATAAATGTTTACGGAGACGAGGCTTCTACAAATATCAAAGGAGTTGGTTTGAGATTAGAGGCGTTGGGAATTATTCCGACTGGCGCAGCTAATTTGCTTCCAAATTCTACAGTAAGTAGAACGGGATATAATGAAATAGATTTAACAGATAATAAAGCTGCAAATACAAAAATTGACTTTTCTTTCCACGGAAGACCTTTTGGAGATGAAAGATTAGAAATTATCTGGCAGAGTAAATTTGGTACGGGGAATGCCGTTTATCAAGGAGCAAACAGATATTATCTAAATAACTTTTTTATGCAGCAGCATAAATTAGAATTTAAAGGAAAAAACTTTTTTGTAAGAGGATATACGACTTCAGAAAGTGGAGGACAGTCTTACGATATGATTTTTACAGGTATCAATGTAAATAGAAAATGGAAAGACGATAATACTTGGTTTGGTCAATATGCTGGAGCTTATATTCAAGGAACTTTAGGTGGTTTAAATCCAGATCAGGCTCATGCGGCTGCCAGAGCCACTGCAGACACAGGTCGCTTTTTGCCAGGTACGCAGGAGTTTAAGAATGCTTTTAATCAAGTGGTTAAAGAAGCAGATGTTCTTTCGGGATCAAGATTGGTAGATAATTCTAAGATATATCATTCTGATGCTAATTATAATTTCAAGGATGTAATAAAATTTGCAGAGATTCAAGTTGGAGGTTCGTTTAGAGCATATGAGCTGAATTCTCATGGTAGAATTTATACAGATGCAAATGGTCCAATTAATTATAATGAATACGGTGCTTACACGCAATTAATGAAGAAATTCTTAGATGATAGATTGAAGTTTACAGGATCGATTCGTTATGATAAATCTAAAAACTTTGATGGGAATTTCTCGCCACGTTTATCTTTAGTGTATTCAGGTGGAGAAAAAAGAAATCACAATTTTAGAGGATCTTTCCAGACAGGTTTTAGAAATCCTTCAACTCAAGATCAATATATTGGGTTTAATATCGGAAGTGCTGTGTTAATTGGTTCTGCGCCAGATAACTTAACAAGATTTAGTGAAACATTTAATCTGAGTGCAGAAGGTCAGTCTTACAGCAATGGAAATACTACCAAAGACATGACAGGTGTAGATGCTTATAATAATTCTTATTTGGCAAGTTCTGTGAATGCTTTTTCTGCTATGGCAGGAAGTAATCCAATTGCAGCAGCAGCTTTGTTGAAAAAATCAAGAGCAAATTTGGTTAAACCTGAAGAAGTAAAGGCTTTTGAAATTGGATATCGTTCTATTTTTGAAGGTATGTCAATTGATCTTAATGGGTATTATAATGTTTACAATAATTTCATTGGTACTTTAAATGTAATTTCTCCTTACTACGGAACAGCGCAGGATAATCCGAATCTTGCAGCGGGAACTACAGATGCTGGTGTGCAGTCTATAAGAGCGATTCAGAACGGTGAATATAGAGTATATCAATTGTATACAAATTCAGATGTAGAAATACATTCATTAGGATTTGGAGTTGGACTTTCTAGAAAAGTAATTGCAGATTTCGAATTGGGAGTTAACTACAATTATGCTCAATTTGATTTTGACCAAGAAAAAGATCCAAGTTTTGAAGCTGGATTTAATACACCAAAACATAGAGTTAAAATGTCTCTTGGAAATGATAAGCTATTCAAAAATTTCGGTTTCAGTGTTAGCGGAAGATGGAATAGCGAATATTTATGGCAGGCAGGTTTTGCTGATGGTATAATTAAATCTGCAACTGTAATAGATGCTCAGATTAATTATGGAATTCCAAAATTAAAATCAGTTTTAAAAATAGGAGCTGCTAATATTGGTGGTAAAGAATACTATCAAGTTATTGGAGCGGGATTAATCGGACAGCAGTATTTTGCTTCTTGGACTATCAATCCATAAATAAATTATTTAATACTAAGTCAAATTCATATTGATGTTTCTAAAGATAATTTAGGAACAGATAATTATAAAAATTATAAATTATGATAAAAAATTTCAAATGCCTTTTATTGGTTTCGTTAACCTTTATGGCTTGTAATAGTGATGATGATGTGACTACTCCTGTGGAGTCGTCTGATGGTAAGCCTTTGACATCTGGAAGTGCAAATTTTTCTAAATATGTTGCCCTGGGAGATTCTTTTGCAGCAGGTTTTAGTGATAATGCTTTGTTTATTAAAGGACAAGAAGGAGCTTATCCAAATATTTTGGCACAGCAATTTGCTTTAGTAGGAGGAGGCGAATTCAAGACGCCTTTTGCAAATGATAATATTGGTGGTTTGTTATTAGGTGGAAATGTGATATTTGGACCTCGTCTATATTTAAACGGCACGCCTGTTTCAGTGGAGGGAGCGCCAACTACAGAAGCAACAGCACGTTTATCTGGACCGTTTAATAATTTGGGTGTTCCCGGTGCTAAAAGTTTTCATTTGCTTGCTCCTAATTATGGTAATCCTGCAGGTGTGCTGACTGGAACAGCAAATCCGTATTTTGCTCGTTTTGCTTCAAGTAATACAACTACAGTTTTAGCAGATGCTTTAAGTCAAAACCCTACTTTTTTCTCTTTATGGATTGGAGGAAATGATGAATTAGGATATGCTACTGCGGGTGGAGATCCAGCAGTAAATCAGTTAACGCCTACTGCAACTTTTGATGCGGCTTACAAAGGTTTAGTTGCGCAGCTTGTGGCAGGTGGTAGAAAAGGAGTTGTGGCCAATTTGCCGGTTATTACAACTTTGCCTCATTTTCATGTAATCACTTATAATCAGCTTACTCAGGCTAATTTGAGTTCTGGTGGCGTGAGTTTGGTTAGTACTTTAAATGCACAATTATATGGGCCTCTGCATAATGCTTTGGCATTTTTAGGACAGGGAAGCAGAATTAATCTTTTGGCTGCTACAGGAAATAATCCGTTATTAATCGTAGATGAAACTTTGCCTGATCTTTCGGCAAATTTAAAAGCGGTTTTAATGGGTGGAGGATTAGATGCTACAACTGCAACAGTAATGGGACAGATTTTTGGAAGAGCTAGACAAGCACTACCAGCAGATTTAATTTGTCTAAGTGCTTCTGCTAGAATTGGTAAAGTACCGTCTGTTGCTGCTGACGGAATCGCTTCGCCTTCGCCTTCTTTAGCGCAATTAGGAGTTACTTTTCCTTTGCCAGACAGATATGTTTTACTTCCTTCAGAAGTAACAGAAATTGGAGTTGCTACTACAGCATACAATGCAACGATAAAAGCAGCTGCAGAAGCGGCTGGTTTGGCTATGGTTGATGCAGAGTCACTTATGGCTGATCTAAATAAGCCTAACGGAATTTCAATGAATAACTTTACATTAAAAGCAACATTTGTTACTGGTGGTATGTTTTCTTTGGACGGAGTTCATCCTACTCCAAGAGGATATGCTTTTATTGCCAATAAATTTATTGAAGCAATTAATGCCAAATATGGTTCTAATTTAAAAGGAGTTGATATTGGTAATTATCAAGTTCTGTTTCCAAAACAATTATAATTAAATAACTATTTTAACCTCAAAAAAACCGCTCGTTTTTAAGATGCAGCGGTTTTTTCCTTTTATTAAAAAAATGCTGTTTTTGTTATTTTTCACCTAAGTTTTATGAATCAAACAAAATCGTGGTATTTTTTATGAAAAAAAAATTGATTTTATATTTTAAAAAATTATCTTTGCGCTCTGAAAAAAGAGGTATTTTCGATAAACCTAAATAGCTATTTAATAAATACATAAGTAATGTCAAAAGTAATAGGAAAAGTTGCTCAAATCATTGGACCAGTAGTAGACGTAGTTTTCAACGGTAAAGATGTTGAACTTCCAAAAATTTATGATTCATTAGAAATCACAAAAAAAGATGGAACTTTATTAGTTCTAGAAGTACAATCTCACATTGGAGAAAACACAGTTCGTACAATCTCTATGGACTCAACAGACGGTTTGTCTAGAGGGTATGAGGTAGTTGGAACAGGAAGTCCAATCCAAATGCCAATCGGTCCAGACGTATATGGAAGATTATTTAATGTTGTTGGAGACGCAATTGATGGTTTAGGCGAATTGCCAAAAACTGGAGAAAATGGTTTGCCTATTCACAGACAAGCTCCAAAATTCGAAGATTTATCAACTTCATCTGAAGTTTTATTCACAGGTATTAAAGTAATCGATTTGATCGAGCCTTATGCAAAAGGAGGTAAAATTGGATTGTTTGGTGGTGCTGGTGTTGGTAAAACAGTATTGATTCAGGAGTTGATCAACAATATTGCAAAAGGTCACGGTGGACTTTCAGTATTCGCTGGAGTAGGTGAAAGAACACGTGAAGGAAATGACTTACTTCGTGAGATGTTAGAGTCAGGGATTATTAAATACGGTGAAGATTTCATGCACTCTATGGAAAATGGAGGATGGGATTTATCTAAAGTAGATATGCCAGGAATGAGAGAGTCTAAAGCTACTTTCGTTTTCGGACAAATGAATGAGCCACCTGGAGCTCGTGCACGTGTGGCACTTTCAGGATTATCTATCGCTGAGTATTTCCGTGATGGAGCTGGAACAGATCAAGGTAAAGACGTATTATTCTTCGTTGATAATATCTTCCGTTTTACACAAGCAGGTTCTGAGGTATCGGCACTTTTGGGTCGTATGCCATCTGCGGTAGGTTACCAACCAACATTGGCAACTGAGATGGGAGCTATGCAAGAGCGTATTACATCTACAAACAAAGGATCTATTACATCTGTACAAGCGGTTTACGTTCCTGCGGATGACTTAACTGACCCGGCGCCAGCAACAACGTTTGCTCACTTAGATGCTACAACTGTATTGTCTCGTAAAATTGCTGAGTTAGGTATTTATCCTGCGGTTGACCCGTTAGATTCTACTTCAAGAATTTTAACTCCACATATCTTAGGAGATGAGCACTACAACTGTGCGCAAAGAGTAAAAGAAATTCTTCAAAAATACAAACAATTTCAAGATATCATCGCTATCTTAGGTATGGAAGAGTTATCTGAAGAAGATAAACTTTCTGTATCAAGAGC
>NZ_CAMLIX010000276.1 GCF_946479975.1 uncultured Flavobacterium sp. | reverse complement strand
AAAAGAATTATAAATGACAATTGGGGAAGTTTTGATCCGTTAGCTAATTTAGGTCAGGAACTTTATGGCAAAACTTTAGGAATATTCGGTTTGGGAAGAATTGGTTTTGAAATGGCTCAAAAATGCAAAGCCGCATTCGGAATGAAGATTATTTATCACAATCGTTCTCATAATGAAGAAGCTGAAAAAGAATTAGATGCTAAATATGTAGATTTTGAAACCTTACTTGCAGAAAGCGATGTTTTAAGTATTCATTCGAATTACAGCGAAGAAAATAAGGAACTTTTCAATAAAAAGACTTTTGCTAAAATGAAAAAGAATGCGATTTTCATCAATACAGCAAGAGGAAAATTTCATAATGAGGATGATTTATTTCACGCTTTAACGAATAATATAATTTGGGGCGCTGGACTGGATGTTACGAATCCAGAACCAATGAAATTTGATAATCCGTTATTGTCGCTTCCAAATTGTTGCATTCTACCACATATTGGTTCCGCAACTTACGAAGCCCGAAACGGAATGGCAATTTGCGCTGCACAAAATATAATCGCGCTTTTTGAAGGTAAAAAAATGCCGTTTTGTGTCAATGAGGAAGTTTATAATTAGAAAATGTGGCAATTTGAAAATTACATAATTTTTAAATTGGAAATCTAGCAATTAGATAATTCTAAAATCTAAAATCAACAATCTAAAATATCATATATGGATATTCGTTCAAGAAAGTTTAGGATTACGATTCACAAATCGTATCATCGGTCGGATATCCGTTATCCTTAGTTTTTTAAATTAGAAAATGTGTCAATTTGAAAATTAGATAAAATAAATTCCAAATTTTAAATTCCAAATTCCAATTGAGAATTTAAAACCTTATTGCCTCTATTAATATTTCGCTCCGCTGGAGCTTTTGTAAGGGTGCTGAATTGTTTTCTATAAATATTTCGCCTTTCCAAGGCTTTACAACTGGATTGAATAAGTCAATACATTTTATTCATCACTTTCGCTCCGTTGGAGCTTTAATATGAATAATTAAGATTGTATAAATATTTTTCGTTTCAAGCTTTGTATTTGGATTGGTGTAATTTATAATTTTCAGCTCCGTAGGAGCGACATATTTATAGCAATCAATTAAACATCTGTCAAATCAAAGCCCCAGCGGGGCGACATAATTTAAAAACAAAAATTAATCTGTTGCTAATCTAACAACAATACCTTAGTCCCTTAGAATCTTAGCACCTTAGAACCTTTAGAAAAAAATGACTTTCAAAGAACAAATACAACAAGGAATTCCTTCAATATTGCCACCAAAGCAAGAATACGATTCAGCAATTAATCATGCTCCGAAAAGAAAAGAAATTCTTTCGGCAGAAGAAAAAAAATGGCTTTAAAAAATGCTTTACGTTATTTCGAATCCAAACATCACGCTGCATTAATTCCTGAATTTTCGGCAGAATTAGAAAAATACGGACGCATTTATATGTATCGTCTTCGTCCGGATTACAGAATGTATGCACGACCAATTGACGAATATCCAGGGAAATCATTGCAGGCAAAAGCGATTATGCACATGATTCAGAACAATTTGGATTATGCCGTGGCGCAACATCCGCATGAATTGATTACCTATGGCGGAAACGGAGCGGTTTTTCAAAACTGGGCGCAATATTTATTAACGATGCAATATTTGTCTGAAATGACAGATGAGCAGACTCTAACGATGTATTCAGGACATCCAATGGGATTATTTCCTTCGCATAAAGAAGCGCCGAGAGTTGTGGTTACAAACGGAATGGTTATACCAAATTATTCTAAACCTGACGATTGGGAAAAAATGAATGCTTTAGGCGTTTCGCAATACGGACAAATGACCGCTGGAAGTTATATGTATATTGGGCCTCAGGGAATTGTACACGGAACTACAATTACGGTTTTGAATGGTTTTAGAAAAATAAAATTGAATCCAGAAGGAAATTTATTCGTAACTTCAGGACTTGGCGGCATGTCGGGGGCACAACCAAAAGCGGGAAACATTGCGGGTTGTATTACGGTCTGCGCCGAAGTAAATCCGAAAATCACAAAAATCCGTCACGAACAAGGATGGATTAATGAAGTTGTAACAACTACAGATGAGTTGGTTGCCAGAGTAAATTCGGCGAAAGTCAAAAAAGAAACCGTTTCCATCGCTTATTTAGGAAATGTGGTTGACGTTTGGGAATGTTTCGATAAAGAAAACATCAAAATTGATTTAGGTTCAGATCAGACTTCGCTGCATAATCCGTGGGCTGGAGGCTATTATCCGGTTGGAATTTCGTTTGAAGACGCTAATAAAATGATGGCCGAAAATCCGGAACTATTCAAAGAAAAAGTTCAGGAAACACTACGTCGTCATGCAGATGCTATTAATAAACATACAGCGAAAGGAACTTATTTCTTCGATTACGGAAATGCTTTTTTATTAGAAGCTTCCCGCGCCGGTGCCGATGTAATGGCAGAAAATAATATCGATTTTAAATATCCAAGTTACGTTCAGGATATTATGGGACCAATGTGTTTTGATTACGGATTTGGACCTTTCCGTTGGGTTTGTACTTCTGGAAAACCAGAGGATTTATTAAAAACTGATGCGATTGCTTGCGAAGTTTTAGAAAAAATGGCCGAAACAGCTCCAAATGAAATTCAGCAGCAAATGCAGGATAACATTAAATGGATCAAAGGCGCGCAGGAAAATAAATTGGTTGTTGGTTCTCAAGCCCGAATTCTGTATGCGGACGCAGAAGGAAGAGTTAAAATTGCGGAAGCTTTTAATCAAGCGATTGAAAAAGGCGAAATCGGAACTGTGGTTTTAGGACGCGATCATCATGATGTTTCTGGAACTGATTCGCCTTATAGAGAAACTTCAAACATTTATGACGGCTCTCGTTTTACAGCCGATATGGCGATTCAAAACGTGATTGGAGACAGCTTTAGAGGTGCAACTTGGGTTTCTATTCACAATGGCGGTGGCGTTGGCTGGGGAGAGGTTATAAACGGCGGATTTGGTATGGTTCTTGATGGTTCTAAAGAGGCTTCAAAGCGTTTAGCCTCAATGCTTTTCTGGGATGTTAACAACGGAATTTCAAGAAGAAGCTGGGCTCGAAATGAAGGTGCTGTCTTTGCTATAAAAAGAGCAATGGAAGTTGAGCCACTACTTAAAGTAACTTTACCTAATTTTGTAGATGAGAGTCTGCTTTAGTTTGGTTCATAAAAAAACGAAAGGCTTCGACTTTGCTCAGCCTGACAAACATAATTAAGAACATTAAATTTCTAATAATATGAAAACATTCAAATTAGTTCCGCTTTTTCTGCTGTTGATTCTAAGCTCATGCAGCAGTGTTACTGTATATTCTGATTACGACAAAAATGTCGATTTTGCGCCTTACAAAACTTACGCTTTCTTTAAGCCCGGAATTGATAAAGTAGAGATTTCTGATTTGGATAAAAGACGTATTCTAAAAGCAATCGATGCCGAAATGCAAGCTAAAGGTTTAACCAAAAGTGACAATCCTGATTTGCTAGTAAACATTTTTACCAAATCTAGAGAGCTAGTAAATGTAAATCAATTTAGCGCTGGATGGGGTTACGGCTGGGGCTGGGGTTGGAATCCGTGGATGATGTATGGCGGGAACCAAACAATGGTTTCAACTTCTACTGAAGGTACTTTATACATTGATTTAATCGATGCTAAAAAGAAAGAAATGATCTGGCAAGGTGAAGGTCAAGGTACTTTGACGAGAAACATTGAGAAAAAAGATGAAAAAGTAGCTGAATTTGTAAACAAAATTTTGGCTCAATATCCGCCTGTTAAAAAATAGTTTTGAGTCTCGGTTTTTGGTTTTCAGTTTTAAAAAAAAATAAGTACATTTGTTTTCTATCAAATAAAAATGAGAAACTATACTAACATTATTATCGCTATTATTAACATTATTGCAATTAAGCAATAATGGCGAGGTGTTATATAAATAAGTAAAAATATAATTTATAAGAACCTCCCAATTGGGAGGTTTTTTTATTTAAAACAATCTTTAATATAAGCCACGAATTACACAAATTTTCACAAATTATCTTTTTTGAGAAAACAAAAATTAGTGTTGATTCGTGTAATTCGTGGCAAAAAAACAAACAAAATGAATCTATTCAACGAAGTAATTAATGCAAAAAAGCAATTAGAAGGTGTAGTTGCAGCTACGCCTTTAACTCAAAATTTAAACCTTTCAGATGAATTTGAATCGACTATTTTATTAAAAAGAGAAGATTTACAAATTGTTCGTTCGTATAAAATTCGGGGTGCTTATAATAAAATTTCTTCGTTGAATGAAAAAGAAAAAGCTAACGGAATTGTCTGCGCAAGCGCTGGAAACCACGCGCAAGGCGTTGCTTATTCCTGCAATCTTTTAAAGATTCAGGGGAAAATTTACATGCCAAAAACTACTCCAAAACAAAAAGTAAAACAAGTTCAATTATTCGGAAAATCGTTTGTTGAGATTGTTTTAATCGGAGATACTTTTGATGATGCGTATGCTTCTGCAACGGCTGATGCGATCAAAAATCATAAAACATTTATTCATCCTTTTGATGATGAAAAAGTTATCGCCGGACAAGGAACTGTTGGTTTAGAAATTCTCGAAAGTTTTAAAGAACCTATCGATTATATTTTTGTTCCAATTGGCGGTGGCGGACTGGCTTCGGGATTATCCGAAGTTTTTAGACATTTAAGTCCGCATACTAAAATTATCGGCGTTGAGCCAAAAGGCGCGCCTTCGATGAAAACTTCAATTGAAGAAAATAAAAATACAGCTTTAAAAACAATCGACAAATTTGTAGATGGCGCGGCTGTAAAACTAGTCGGCGATAAAACTTTTGAGATCTGTCGTTACAATCTGGAAGATATAATTTTGGTTCCCGAAGGAAAAGTCTGCACGACTATTTTACGTTTATATAATGAAGAAGCAATGGTTGTAGAACCCGCCGGAGCTTTGACGATTGCTGCTTTGGATTTTTATAAAGAAAAAATAAAAGGAAAAAATGTAGTTTGCATTGTAAGCGGCAGTAATAACGACATTGAAAGAACTGCCGAAATCAAAGAACGTTCTTTATTGTACGAAGGTTTAATGCATTATTTTATGATTCAGTTTCCGCAGCGTCCTGGGGCTTTAAAAGAATTTGTAAATAATATTTTAGGTCCAGATGATGACATTACTTATTTTCAGTTTGCAAAGAAAAACAGTCGTGAAGTTGGTTCTGTAGTCGTAGGTTTAGAATTGAAAAACAAAAACGATATTATGCCAATTAAATTAAAAATGACAGAAAACGGCTTTGAATTTCAATATCTGAATGATAATCAGGATTTGTTTACGCAGTTAATTGGCTAGCAATTTCTGATACTGATAAATATCATTAAACAAAAAAGAAGTTATCGTATTTTTGCATTCCACATTAAACATTAATAAGATGGCAGCGCTTAAAGATATTTCAACTATTGAAGATATAAAACAAATGGTCGACAGCTTTTACGGAAACGTGAGAAAAGACGACTTAATTGGTCCTATTTTTAATGACAAACTGCAAGATCGCTGGGAACCTCATTTGCAAAAAATGTACAATTTCTGGCAGACTATTTTGTTTGATGTTCGTGCTTATTCTGGAACGCCCTTTCCGCCGCACAAACAACTGCCTGTAGATCAAACTCATTTTGACCGCTGGATTGCTATTTTTAATTCAACAATCGATTCGCAGTTTGCAGGGCCAATTACTGAAGAAGCAAAAATGCGTGCAACCAATATGGCTTTTATGTTTAGTCATAAAATTGAA
>NZ_CAMLIX010000275.1 GCF_946479975.1 uncultured Flavobacterium sp. | reverse complement strand
GTTCCATTCTGACTATCTACATCCCAGCCAGTTGCTCTAGAAGCGTGAGTGGAACTAGATTTTTTGCTACAACTAGCCGTGCCCAACATCAATACAATTGACATCATTAACTGCAAGACTACAATTTTGTTTACTTTCATACTCATTCTTAGGTGATAAATTTAGGTGCTGCAATATAATAATTAACATTTAATTGGCAACATCTGTTCTAATAATTTTATTCAGCTGTTTTTTACCAGAAAAATAACCTTTAGTTACGAACGCAAAAATATACTTTTTATTATTTACTGTAACATGAAATACTATATTTTTACTTACTAATTATTTTTTAATTAAATTTCGCTTTTTAAACCAATGAAACAGCTCATTTTCATCTCTCTTTTTCTAATTCCGATTCTTGCATTTTCTCAGTTAAATGGGGATATAACAGTCAATTGGCAGGGCAAAAAAGAGGCAAATTACAGCGAAAATAAAATCATAATCCCCTACTTTACAGGAAGCGGTTTCCGCTTCGATATGACTAAAAAAAACATAACATTATTAGAAAATTTAAAACTCTCTAACGTATCAAACGGTAGTGCAGTACAAATTAATAACGTTGTTTATGAGTCTATTTCGAGGACAGACTTAGGAGATTTGGCAGTCGAAAACATCCCGCAAAAGCCAAATGAATCCTTAATAATCACAAATGCACGTGATATAAAGCAGACATTTCTCTTTTTAAACCCTATTATAAAGGACGGAAATGGCTTTAAACGAATCAAATCTTTTTCTTACTCTATCAGCAATTCTACAGCTAGAAATGCCAGCAGCTCAATTTTTCAAAAAACAGCCGCAATTTCCAATTCTGTATTAGCTTCTGGAGATTGGTATCGATTCTATATTCAAAAATCAGGAGTTTATAAGGTTACTAAGTCGTTTTTACAAAGTCTCGGATTTGATCCTTCTAAAGTTGATCCTCGAAGAATAAAAATATATGGAAATGGAGGAAGAATGCTTCCTTTGGCTAACAGCGCCTATTATCCAGAAGATTTAACAGAAAATGCAATTCAGGTAATTGGAGAAAGTGACGGAGCTTTTAACAATGAAGATTACATTCTGTTTTATGCCGAAGGAGTTGAAAACTGGAACTCTGAAAGCCAGACAAATCTAAATTTATACGATTCCAAATCCTATTATTACATTACCGTTTCTGGCGGAGACGGAAAGAGAATTTCAAACTTTATTCAGCCCACTGCAAACAGCACAGTAGAACTAAACACGTTTGATGACTATCAATTTCATGAAATCGACCAGACCAATATCGTTCATTTGGGGCGTCAATGGCTTGGAGAATCATTTGACATTAATCAAGAACAAGAATTTACTTTTAGTTTTCCAAATCTAGAAACTACCGTGCCCGTAAAACTTGAAATTGTAACAGCTTCTGCCGCCTTTACGAGCACTTCATTTTCAGTTACTGCTAACGGTCAGAATTTGGGAACTATGAATTTCCCTTCGTTAGCTGCCAATTCAGAAACCAAATATTACAGCCGAAGCTTAGATCCCAACACAACATTTACAGGAACCGACAACATCAAAATCAAACTTACCTATAATAATAACGGTGTTCCAGGATCAAGAGGATATCTAGATTATATTAATATTATCGCAAAGCGAAAACTGCTGGGAACAGGAAAACAATTTCTTTTTCAATATAACAATGCGGGTTCCTTAGCTGGAGTTGCAAATTATACTATTGGAAACGCTGCCGGAATTTCACAAATTTGGGATATTACAGACCTATATAATGTATCAAAAATTGAAAATGCAAATCAGGCCAGTTTTAGCTTCAAAGCCAACTTAGGAGAAGTTAGAAAATATATTGCAATTGATGCTTCTGATTATTATGCTCCTTTAAAAGAAAATCAGTCTAAAATTGCAAATCAAAACTTGAAAGGAACGATTTTTAGAAACAGCCAAAATGCTATTCAAGACATAGATTATGTAATTGTGATGCCAAAATCGCTAGCTTCTCAAGCAGAACGATTAGCTTCTTTTCACCGAAATAATTCAAATTTAAATGTAAAAGTGGTTGCACTTGAAAACATCTATCAAGAATTTTCTTCTGGAAAACAAGATATCGCAGGAATTAGAAATTTCATTAAATACATTTACGAAAACGCTTCTTCATCAGATAAAAAAATAAAATATTTAAATCTTTTTGGCGACGCATCATTCGATTACAAAGACCGCATACCAAATAACAGCAATATTGTACCTATATATCAATCTCTGATCAGCACGAATGTTGGTGAAGCCGGTTTTGCAACTGATGATTTTTATGGACTAATGGATTCGAACGAAGGAATTATCTCCTACCCTTTTGACGGAATTGACATTGCAGTTGGGCGTATGCTCGTTTCAGACAATGCTCAGGCTCAGGAAATGGTAAATAAAGTGTTAGAATATCACGATGTGAAGTCGTACGGAAATTGGAGAAATAATTTTGTTTTAATAAGTGATGATTCAGATACCCCTGGAGATGAAACTTTGCAAGCGCACCAAAATACATTGGCGGATTTAATTACTGCTGAAAAACCCTTTTTTAATATCGAAAAAATATTTTTGGACGCTTATACGCAAGAAGCATCTGCAGGCGGTGCAAGATATCCGAAAGCAAGAACAGACTTTTTTAACGCTTTTGAAAAAGGTGCTTTAGTTTTTAATTATTTAGGACATGGAGGAGAAGATGGACTGGCAAGCGAGAGAATCTGGGAAAAATCAGATGGTCAAAATTTAAATAATCAGTATAAATATCCTTTATTCATCACTATTACATGCGAATTTTCAAGATTTGACGACCCTGCACGACCAACTGCAGGAGAATATGTTTTTTGGAATCCTAAAGGAGGCGCCATTTCAATGCTGACCACAACTCGAGAAATTGGCAAAATAAATGGCGAAGGATTTAATGAGACTTTAAGTAAAAATCTTCTTTCATACGGTTCCAATCAATATAACAGCATCGCCGAATCACTTCGAATTTCTAAAAATGAAAATCCGAGCTCTGGAAGTAATGTAGTTACTTATATAGGTGATCCTGCGTTGATGCTGGCAATTCCTAAACCAAGAATTAACCTTACAAAAATAAATGACATTGCAGTTTCACAACCTATACCCGACTTTAAATCGTTATCTAAAATTAAAATTTCGGGAGAAATAACAGATGAAAACAATATTCTTTTAAGTAATTATAACGGAGAATTAGCTACGGCTATTTTCGACAAAATGATAACAAATTCAACCTTAAACAATGACGGTTTCAGTCCGCCTATGCAGTTTAAAACTTTAGGGGAAACTATTTTTAGAGGAAATGCGTCGGTTACTAATGGTCAATTCGAATTTAGTTTTGTTGTTCCGAGAGATATCCGAATTCCTGTTGACAACGGAAAAATCAGTTTTTATGCGAAGAAAAATTCGGCTTTAGAAAACCAAACTGGCTACAATAATACTATAAAAATTGGCGGAATTAATGAAAATGCACCTCAAGACAATATTAGCCCTAAAGTTAAGTTATATATGAATGATGAAACTTTTGTGTCTGGAGGTATTACAAACGAATCTCCCTTTCTTTTAGCGTTTCTAGAAGACGAAAATGGAATTAACACAGCAAGCGGAATCGGTCATGATATTGTTGCAATTTTAGATGGAGATGTAAGCAATCCTTATATTTTGAATGATTATTATCAGACAAAACTAGACGATTATACGAACGGAAACTTACGTTTTCCTTTTAGAAATTTAGCTCCGGGATTACATACAATAAGTTTTACAGCTTGGGACGTTTACAATAATCCCGTTACAAGCGAGATTCAATTTACCGTTGTTGGAGACGAATCATTAACATTATCACATGTTCTTAACTATCCTAATCCTTTTTCAACTTATACACAGTTTTGGTTTTCTCACAACAGACCTTATGAACCTTTAGAGGTACAGGTACAGGTAATGACGATAACAGGAAAAGTAGTCTGGACAAAAAATCAAACGATAACAACAGAGGGATTTCTATCGAGAGAAATTACATGGGACGGAAAAGACGATTTTGGAGACAGAATAGGAAAAGGAGTATACATTTATAAACTTACTGTAAAATCAAATTTGACCAATAAAAAAGCAGAAAAATACGAAAAGCTTGTCATCCTATAATATTACATATATTTGCACCACCAAAAACATTAGTCCCTTAAATGAAAAAACTATCAATTTTACTAATTTGCCTTTTTACCTTTTTAAATTCAAAGGCTCAGGAATCAAGACCAATAGTAACTGGAGTTCCTTTTTTATTAGTTGCAGCAGATGCTAGAGCAGCAGGTTTAGGCGATCAAGGAGTTGCCACCTCTTCAGACGTATTCTCACAGCAATGGAATCCTGCAAAGTATGCTTTCGCAGAAGACGCACAAGGTCTTTCAATCAGTTACACGCCTTACTTAACAGATCTTGCCAATGACATTTCTCTTGGCCAGGTTACGTATTACAACAAAATCAATGACCGAAGTGCCTTTGCGGGTAGCTTTCGCTATTTTGGTTTTGGAGGAATCGAGTTAAGATATACGGGAGATCCAAATGAAGCTGTACGTACAGTGAACCCTAACGAATTTGCTCTAGATGGATCCTACTCACTAAAATTAAGTGAAGAATTCTCTATGGCTGTTGCCGCACGTTTTATAAACTCAAATTTAAAAGTTGCTTCAGAAGAAGTTGATGCATCAGCAGCAAGTTCATTTGCTATTGATGTTGCTGCATTCTATCAATCAGAAGAAATTGCTTATGAAAATTTCAACGGAAGATGGAGAGCGGGTATCAATCTTCAAAATTTAGGTCCAAAAATCAGCTACGACAGAGACGATTTAAGCTCTAATTTCTTACCTGCAAATTTAAGAGCGGGAGGTGGATTTGAATTTATTTTTGATGATTATAACAAACTAGCAGTAAGTGCTGAACTTACTAAACTTTTAGTCCCAACTCCTCCAGGTATTCAAGGTGCCGTTGATGGAAATGGAGATGGGGATTTCCTAGATCCTGAAGATATTTCTGCACAGCAAGCTACAGACGCCGCTTATCAAAAATACAGAGATACTGGCTGGGTTTCTGGAATATTTAAATCTTTTGGAGACGCTCCCGGCGGATTTAAAGAAGAAATGAAAGAAGTAACTTATAGCCTTGCAGCAGAATATATGTACCAAGATGCATTTGCTATGCGTTTAGGCTATTATCACGAAAGTCCTGAAAAAGGTGCAAAACAATTCTTTTCATTAGGTGCTGGATTTAAGTACAACATTATGAAAATTGATGTATCTTACTTATTCTCGGCTTCAAAAATAAAAAACCCGTTAGAAAATACACTTCGTTTCTCTTTAACGTTTAACTTTGGAGATAAATACGAAACGTATTAAAAACAGCATAAAATAAAAACAACTTAATCCAAATTCCGGCATTTCAGGAATTTGGATTTTTTTTCCCTTAAAATCAAATGAAAGAAATAAATATTACAACTTCATTTACAGTTTATGAGAATCTAGGTGAACTTTCGACCGAAATTCAAGATTTAATGAATCAAGCTATCGAAATTAGAAAAAAAGCGTACGCTCCTTATTCAAATTTTAGAGTTGGTGCGGCTTTACTTTTAGACAACGGAAAAATTATTTCAGGTTCGAACCAAGAAAATGCGGCTTATCCGTCTGGACTTTGTGCAGAACGAACCGCTATTTTTTATGCAGGAAGCGCTTATCCAGAAGCCAAAATCTTAAAAATGGCAATTACAGCAGCTTCAGACACAAATCAAACTACTGCTCCTATTCCACCTTGCGGATCATGC
>NZ_CAMLIX010000274.1 GCF_946479975.1 uncultured Flavobacterium sp. | reverse complement strand
AGGGTTTGGCGATGTAAGCATCGGCACCAGATTCTAATCCCTGAATTCGGGATTGAACGGCACTTAATGCCGTCAGTAAAATAACTGGAATATGACTCGTTTCTAAATTTGATTTTATACGGCCACACAATTCTATACCGTCCATGACGGGCATCGTAATATCACTTATCACAATATGAATGGTTTCATTATGAATTACTTTTAAAGCCTCTTCGCCATTTTTCGCCTTAAAAATTTTATATTCTTTGCTCAATTCTTTACTCATAAAATGAAGTAATTCCAGATTATCTTCAACAATTAAAATATGCGTTCTGATGTTTTTAGCTGTTACTTCATTTTCCAATTCTTCATTGGTTTCTTTTAAAGTATTTTCTGAATTTTCTTTGTATAAATGAAATTCACTCTGCTGGCGAAGCGGTAATTTTAAAACAAAAGTATTCATCGAAGTATCCAAAAACTGCAATTTTAAAGTTCCGTTATGAAGTTCTGTTAAGGAATGCGCTAATGATAATCCGATTCCAGTACCGGTTTGTGTTTCTGAACCTAAGATTCTAAAGAAAGGTTCGAAAATTTTATTTTTAAGACTTTTTGGAATCAGATTTCCGTCATTTTTAACTATAAACTCAAAAGCGTTTTCATCTCTAAATAAAGTGATCATAACTTCACTTTTCGCATATTTTAAAGCATTACTAATCAAATTGCTGAGTATTTTTCGAATTGCTTCTTCATCAACAAAAGCATACACATCCTTTTCTCCCAATTCCAATTTTACCGCAATGTTTCTTTCTTCGCTTAAAGGAGTAAATTGTAATTGCAGTTGTTTTACAATCAAAGAAATATTGGTTTCAACAAAAGTCAAACCTAAACCTTCCATTTCTGTCTTTCTAAAATCTAAAAGTTCATTTACCAAATTTAAAAGACGCGACGTATTTTTCTCCATCAAAGATAAATTCGGAATAATATCTGGCGATTCGTAACTTCTTTTTAATAAACTTTCTAACGGACTTTTAATTAGAGTTAATGGCGTTCGAATTTCATGCGCGACATTGGTGAAAAACTCAATTTTTGCGTGATAAATTTCTTTTTCTTTCTCATTGTTCAGCGTAGTAATTTTTCGATTATTTTCTTTGATATTCATTTCATGATATCTTTGTAAAAGCCAATAAAGAGATCCTGCGATAAGTAGAAAATAAAGAAAAAAAGCATAGTTGCTTGCCCAAAATGGAGGCAAAATAGTGATGCCCACAACCGCTTCTTTGCTCCAGATGCCTCCTGCGCTTAAAGATTTTACTCTAAATTTATAATCGCCAGAAGGAAGCTCGGTAAAAAAGACTTTATTGTTTTTATTTAAATAAACCCAGTCATCGCTGATTCCGTCTAGTTTGTACCAATATTGTGTCAATTCTGGAGCGGTATAACTCAAAGCTGCGAAATCAATATTGAAATTGGACTGATCATTTTTTAAAGTAATTTTTTTAATATAAGAAACAGATTCGTCAAGCGGAGAATCTTCATCATTCACAATAACTTCCTGATTGTTAATTTGAAGTCCCGTAATATAAATTGGCGGATTGTATTTATAAGTATTAAAATTCTTCGGATTAAAACTAATCATCCCATTAAGATTTCCAAAATACATATCTCCGTTCGAATCTTTAAAAGCCGAACTATAATTAAACTGATCGCTCAGCAAACCATTTGCAGTAGTAAAAATTTTTACTGATTTCGTTTTATAATTAAATCTGACTAATCCCTTTGAAGTTGTAATACATAAGTTGTCATCATTATCCTGTAAAATAGAATAAATTACATTACTCGAAAAGCCATCCTTGGTCGTAAATTTTTTGAATTCTCTTTTTCTAATATCCAGTAAATTCAAACCATTTTCGGTTGCAATCCAAAGGTTGTTTTGTTTGTCCTGAAAAATAGAAGTGATAAAATCATTACTGATGCTTTTATCATCTTTATAATCATGTCTGTAAACCGCTTTTTCTTTTGTTCTCGGATTATAATAAAAAAGTCCGTCGCGGTAAGATCCTGCCCAAAAATCACCATTTTTATCTTTAAACATGCAAGTAAAATGAGTACTTTCTGAAAAGTCGCTGGAAATTGTAAAGCTATCCGTTTTGTCATCATATAAATAGATTCCAACAGAAGTTATAACATATAATTTCTTATCTGGAGTTTCATAAAAAGAAACAATAAAATCACTTTTAAAACTTGCATTTTTGTGATCGTAATGTTTAATTATTTGTCCCGAATTAGCGTCCATAACATCTAATCCGTGTTCAAAAGTTCCTAACCAAATTTTATTGCCTCTTGGTAAAACACCATGAATATTGTAAAAAGAAAGTCCAGATTTTGTTCCGTTTGGCTGATAATTAGTGAATTTTTTAGTTTGCAAATTGAATTTATTAATTCCAGCATCTTCAGTTCCAATCCAAAGATTTCCTTTGTCGTCTTTATGAATTTCCCGAACGGCACTTCCAACAATCGCATTTTCACTTTTTCTCGGAAAATACTTTTTAAACTGATCATATTGTTTTTGATGATAATTTACGCCTCCAAAATAAGTTCCAATCCAGACGCCATTTTCTTTGTCAATCGTAATACAATACGCTGCATTGTCTGAAATGGCATAAGGATCACTCGCACTTTTGCGTAAATTGCGAACAGATTTCGTTTGTAAATTATAAATATAAGCACCCGATTCGCTGGCAATCCATAAGTCATTTTTATTTCTTTTAAACTGACGTACAAAAACCGGTTTTTCAGATCCGTTCATAAATGGCGCTGTTTTTCCGCTTGCGACATCATATTTATAAATTCCGTGGTCGCGCGTTCCGATTAAAATAGAATTCGCGTCTAAAGCATAAATCGAAGAAATAGAAAAAGTGCTATTAGGCATTTGAACCGCAATTTTATCGAAACTTTGAGTAGCTTCAGAATAGCGATACAAATCATCATACGAAGAAACCCACACAACCCCTTTAGAATCTACAGCAATTGAAGTTGCATAGAAAGAATTTCTCCCGTCAAACATTCGTGTTTCTTTTGTGTCAACATTATATTTTATTAATGTTCCGATTGAAATAAACCATAAATTGTTTTTCAAATCATTGTCAATATCATTGATTCGATTGTTAATAGCTTCGTTTATGAAACTAAATTTCTCTAATTTTTTATCATAAGAATACAAGCCTTTATCGGTTCCGACCCAAATATAATTTTTGAATTCATGAAGTGACTGAATATAATTTATTCCCAATGAAGTTTTGGGATCTTTCCCACTTCTAAATGTTTTAAAATGATACCCATCAAAACGATTTAAACCGTCCTTAGTTCCGAACCATAAAAAACCATCTTTATCCTGAAGAGAAGCCAAAACGGTATTATTAGACATACCACTTTCAACCTTATAATGTTTGAAATAATATTCCTGACTAAAAAGGGTAGCAGACAAAAACAAAAGACAAATCATTGTCCCCATTTTGAAAAATCTTTGCATATAAAGGTTTTAATAAAATTTATATAAAAATAGCATGACAACTTGTGTCACGCGCATACAATTTGGTTTAAAGCTGTGTTTCCGATACTTCCGAAAGATAATTTGAACCATTTGAACACAATTGTGATACAAAATGAGACTAAAATTACTTCATCATTATTCTATTTTGGTCGACAATTAAAATGATAATTTTTTAATAGATAAATTATCTTATTGATAAAAAATTATAAAATTGTTTTGTTAGAATTCAAAATAAGCGCCATTACAACGATTGCAATATTACTTATATTTTTAAAAATACAAAATGAAATTTTTAAAAGTTATTTTTTAATCTGAACCTTTTAATTATACCAAAAACCAAAATAAACTTGACGCAAAAGTGTCGCAAACCAAAACCTATGACCAGAAAAAATTACAGATTAAAACAAATAGTAACTGCGATTCTACTTTTTGCCGGAAGCACCATTTTATTCGCACAGAAAACATTTACGAACCCCATTTTAGATTACGGACCTGATCCATTTAGTACTTTTCATAATGGTTATTATTACTATACACACACTATGCATGATCGTTTGGTACTTTTTAAAACCAAAAATTTGGCAGATTTAAAAAATGCGGAACAGAAAACCATTTGGATTGCACCAAAAAATACAGATTATAGCGCTGAAATCTGGGCGCCAGAGTTTCATTTTATTAATGGAAAATGGTACGCGTATTTTGCTGCAGATAATGGTTCAAACGATACACACAGAATGTATGTTTTAGAAAATGCTTCAAAAGACCCAATGAAAGGCGAGTGGATTTTTAAAGGAAAACTTGCGGCGAAAACCGATAAATGGGCAATTGACGGCAATATTTTTACTTATAAAAAAAAATTGTATATGATTTGGTCGGGTTGGGAAGGAGATACCAACGGACAGCAGAATATTTATATTGCCAAAATGAAAAGTCCGACGCGAATTGACGGAGACAGAGTTCGGATTTCGAGTCCAACAAATCCTTGGGAATTATTTGGAGCACTGCATGATGATGTAAATCCGCCACAGGTAAATGTTAATGAAGGTCCGCAATTTTTATCGCGTAACGGAAAAGTATTTATTGTTTTTTCGGCAAGCGGATGTTGGACAGATAATTATAGTTTAGGATTGTTGACTTTTACAGGAAAAGACAATTTGCTGGATGCGTCGGCTTGGATAAAATCAGATCAGCCGATTTTGCAGCAATCTGATAAAAATAAAGTTTACGCTCCCGGACATAATTCATTTTTTAAATCGCCAAACGGAAAAGAAGACTGGATTTTATATCACGCCAATTCGAATCCCGGCGAAGGTTGTGGCATGAAAAGATCACCTAGAATGCAAAAATTAGAATGGAATAAAAAAGAAAATCCAGTAATCGGTAACCCAGAAGCAGCGGGAATTCCATTGAATATTCCATCCATTTAAAATTACTTTCAAAGTAAAAATAAAAATAAATCAACATTTTTATAAATATACTAAAACGTTTTAGTAGATTTGTTAATATTGATTTATAATAGTTTACTAACATTTCAATTTACTAACTAACCACCATGAATTTTAAAACCACATTATTTTCCGTTGCCTTTTTTTCATTTGCTATAACTATTTCAAATGCTCAAGAAGTTGCTTTGCAAAAAACTTCTTTAATCGGAAACAACATTGTAGAATTTATTCCGAAAGGCTTTGATCAAAGTAAAACGCCTTCCTTAATTCTTACTGCGGAACCAAAATCAAAGGGAAAAGTTCCTGCAAACTGGAGTTTAAAACCTAAATTTTCATTTAAAAATAATAAAGCATCAGCCGTTTTAAATTTAAAAGGAAATATTAGCCTTTACGGAGGAGGAGAAGTTACAGGCCCGCTTTTAAGAAACGGACAATCTATAAAATTATGGAACACCGACACTGGGGCTTACAGTGTTGAAGGTGGAAAAAGATTATACCAAACGCATCCGTGGGTAATGGGCGTTCGCGAAGACGGTTCTGCTTTCGGAATCATTTTCGACAGTACTTGGAAAGCAGAATTAATTACCGATTCTGATAAAATTGTGTACAATTCAGAAGGTGCTTTATTTAGAGTTTATATTATTGACAGAGCATCTCCGCAAGAAGTGATAAAAGGACTTTCTGAACTTACAGGAACGATAAAATTGCCAGCACGCTGGACGTTGGGATATCATCAATGCAGATTTTCTTACGACAGTGAAAAACGCGTTATGGAAATTGCAGATACTTTTAGAGAAAAGAAAATTCCGTGCGATGTGATCTGGATGGATATTGATTACATGCAGGGTTACAGAGTTTTTACTTTTGACAGCATCCGATTTTCCAATCCGAAAAGGTTGAATGATAATTTGCACAGTAAGGGTTTTCACGCCGTATATATGATCGATCCCGGGGTAAAAGT
>NZ_CAMLIX010000273.1 GCF_946479975.1 uncultured Flavobacterium sp. | reverse complement strand
AAGTTCCTTTGATTTAATTCAGGACGCCTGCTACAAAAACACATTAAAATTATGCCAAGATCGGTAAATTCAGTTGCTAAAAGAGCAAGAAGAAAAAAAATAATGAAGCAAGCCAAAGGTTTCTTTGGTAGACGTAAAAACGTTTGGACAGTTGCTAAGAATGCAGTAGAGAAAGCAATGTGCTACGCTTACCGCGATAGAAAACAAAACAAAAGAAATTTCCGTGCTTTATGGATTCAACGTATCAACGCTGGAGCTAGATTGGAAGGAATCTCTTATTCTCAATTCATGGGGAAAGTTAAAGCTAACGGAATCGAATTGAACCGTAAAGTTCTTGCAGATTTAGCTATGAACCACCCAGAAGCTTTCAAAGCTATTCTTAATAAAGTAAAATAAAACGTTTTATAAACTCAATTTAAGATTACTTACTTATTATATAAAACCATTCGTTAACGCGAATGGTTTTTTGTTTTTACATCATTCTCAACAATCAAAATAAAAACTAACTTTACTCATTAAACAAAATAATACAATGCAGGACGTTATTCTAAATCACATTCAAAAGTTTGTCAATCTTGATCGCTCAGAAATTGACATCTTAGAATCTTGTTTTAGTACTTCACAAATTAAGCGAAAAGATCACGTTCTAAAAGAAGGACAAATCTGCAATACAATGTATTTTATCGTAAAAGGCTGCATGCGACAATATATCATTAATCCTAAAGGAACAGAACAAACCTTGCAATTTGGGGTTGAAAATTGGTGGATTACTGATTATTTAAGCTATCATAACTCTACTCCTTCGCACTTTTATATTCAGGCAGTCGAAACTTCAGAAGTAATTGCGCTTGATAAATCTGTCTTAGAATCTTTATTAGTTCAGATTCCAAAACTAGAAAAATACTTTAGAGTTGTTGCTCAAAAAGCTTTTGGTGCTGCGCAAATGCGTATCAAATTTTTGTTTACCATGTCGGCAGAAGAAAGATACAATCATTTCAAAAATCAGCAACCCGATTTTGTACAGCGAGTCCCCCAATACATGCTTGCCTCCTATCTGGATTTTTCTGCAGAATTCATGAGTAAAATAAGAGCTGGGAAAGTCTGATTTGCATTTCTTGAAGTAGTTCAAGTTTTTGAGAATATTCATTACTGACCTTTGTAATGAACTTTTAAAACATATAAAATGAAATCAAGAATTGTTATCCCGAATGTTGCTCCAGAAGCTTATAATGCTTTAATGAATTTAGAAAAATATATTGCTACAACATCTTTAACTCCAGAGCACAAAGAATTTATTAAAATTCGTGCTTCTCAAATTAATGGCTGTGCTTTTTGTATCAACATGCATACAGCAGATGCTAGAAAACATGGAATTTCTGAACAGAGAATTTACTTAATAAGCGCTTGGCGTGAAGCTGACGTGTACACTGAAGAAGAAAAAACAATCTTAGCTTTAACAGAACAAGTAACCTTAATTGGCAATCATGTTACTGATGAAGTTTATGAAAATGCTGCAAAATTGTTTGACGCAAAATACCTAGCTGAAATCATTTTAGCGATCATTACTATTAACTCTTGGAACCGACTGGCAATTACTACAGGATTGCGTGCTGTATAAATTATAAAGAGAATATTTACAAGCTCTTATCATACAAAAGCCCTTATGAATTAAGGGCTTTTTGTATTTATTTAAAAATCAGAATCAAAAAAATCTTGAATTGAAAATAATTTAAAATACCGTATTTATACTCTTTCAGGATTTCGGGAATTATTTATTTTTGGCGCATGATACCAAAAAAATTACAATTATTTTCCCCGATAATTATCATTTTATTGATTCTTTTTTCTTGTCAGAAGAAAACAAGTCTTAAGAAAAAAGAGGTCACAAATACCACAGAAGTTAATAAGCTGATAGCAACTGCCGATACCTTATTTAAGGACAACAAATTTGATAGTGCTTTTTATTATTACAACGAAGCAATATTCAAATGCAATCCTATTAAAGATGCTGAAAAATATAGCAGCACCTTAAACCAAATGGCTATTATCCAGCAGACACATGGGGATTACGCGGGGAGCGAAGCTACGATTACCAAAGCTTTACCTTATGCAAAATATGTAAAAGACCAACTTCATATTTGGAATTTGTACGTTACGCTAAGTACGAATTATCTGGATACTTACGATTATAAAAATGCCATTTTATACAATCAAAAAGCTTTAAAACTTAATACTCACTACTGGCGAAAATTAGCTGCAAAAAACAATATTGGTGTTGCATTAATTCAGGGTAAAAAATATGAACAAGCTCTTGACATCTTTTTAATATTAGAAACAAAAGCAGAAATTATTCCAGATCATGATTTTTATGGCTCTTTATTAGATAATATTGGACTCTGCTATTTCAAATTAGGTGATTCTGAGAGAGCTTTAGATTACATGAGTAATGCTATAAAAGTGAGAGAGAAGCTAAAAAATCCTTTTGGTTTAGGGAAAAGCTACATTCATCTTGCTCAAATATACCAAAAGCAAAATCCTAGTTTAGCGAAGAAATATATGCTTTTGAGTTACAAAGAGTTTTCTAAAATTAATTATGTAGATGGAAGACTTTGTGCATTAAAGATGATAGTTAAAAACAGCTCAAATAAGGAATTAAAAAGCTATGCAACGGCTTACATAAATTTAGTGGACAGTACCGATGAAGTGAAACAAAAAGCTAAAAATCAGTTTGCTAAAATTAAATACGATTCGAAACGCGAAAAAGAAGAAAACCTTAAGCTAAAAACGCATAAAGCTGAGAATGAATTAAAGCTAGAAAAACAAAAAAACAGAAATATCATTTCGTACATTATTATTGCGTTGAGTTTATGCTTGATTTTAATTCTGTATTATTATCTGACTTCTAAAGCTAATCGCGAAAAAATCGAAGCTGCTTATAACAGCGAAACTCGAATTTCTAAAAAACTGCACGACGAATTGGCAAATGACATTTACCATACAATGGCTTTTGTTGAAAATAAAAACTTGTCACTTAACGAAAACAGAGAACATTTATTAAATAATTTAGATACCATTTACTCGAGAACGAGAGATATTTCGAAAGAAAACTGTTCTATAATAACCGACGAAAATTATACTTTACTTCTTAAAGAAATGATTTCAGGCTTCAGCACTGTAAATATTAATTTAATTCTTAATGGCTTGGACGGCGTTCCTTGGGATGATGTTACTAAAACAAAGAAAATCAATATTTATAGAGTTTTACAAGAGTTGCTTGTAAACATGCGAAAATACAGCCAGGCTTCGGTAGTTGGAATCAACTTTAAAACATTAGAAAAAAACATTCTTATTAATTATACGGATAACGGAATTGGAATAGAAACAGATAAAATTATATTTAAAAATGGCCTTTACAATGTTGAAAGCCGAATCTTAAAAATAAAAGGTGATATTGAAATAACCTCTGGTCCAAATCAAGGATTCAAAGTTTTTATTAAAGTACCATTATAATGAGGACTTCTCTTTTTATCAAATTTTTATTTTCTATTACACTGCTTTTTTTCATATCGTCCTGTGAAAAGAAAAAGCCTCTGCAAGCTATAAAACCCGATTACACGAGTGAAGTTAGAAGACTTACCATTATAGCAGACAAAGAATGTGAAGAAAGTAAATATGATAGTGCGCTAAAAAAATACAAACGAGTTTTAGTCATCGCTGATCCTGTAAAAAATAGAGTTGATTTTGTAGATGCTATAATTTCACTCGGATATATTTATCAAAATCAAGGAGATTATATTGAAAGTGAAGCTATTACGATACAAGCGCTGCCGTATTTAAAATACATGAAGAAACCGAGATTTGCCTGGAGTGTCTATCAGTTGCTTGGTTATAATTATTTTAAAAATAACGAAACAGAAAATGCACTGTTCTATTTTAGAAAAGCATTACATCTTAATTCAAGTTCATGGAGAAAGTGGAATATTCTAAATAGTATCGGAATTGTATATATGAAGCAGAATAAATTTAAAAAGGCTGGCTATATATTCCATAAAATAACAACCGAGGGATATTATGGTGAAAATTTCAAGAACAAAAAGCTAAATAAATTTGATCTAACTGATTATGCTATTATGATAAATAATATTGGGTTATGTTATTTCAAACAAAACGATCCAAGAGCATTATACTTTTATAAAAAAGCATTAAACCTTAGACTTTCAATAGACACTGATCAAGATATTTCAAACAGTTATGCTTGCCTTTCAGAATATTATTTAAAAACTAATCCACAACTTTCCAAAAAATATGCCTTATTAGGATATAAAAAGGCCGCCGAAACGAATTATAATGAAAGCAAAAAATACTGCTTATCTTTTTTAGTGCAAACTTGCGAAGGGAGTGATCTTAAAAAATACACAGATATTTATATGCATTTTACCGACAGCATTAACAAAGCCAAATTAAAAAAGAAAAATCAATTTTCTAATATAAAATACAATTCTAAAATAGACAAAGAAGAGAATTTATATCTTAAAACTCAAGAAACAGAAAACGAACTTCAGCTCGAAAGGCAGAAAAATAGAAGTTACATTTCGTTTGTTATAATTTTTGCAAGTCTTTTTGCTTTAACTTTTCTAATTTTTCACATCACTTCAAATGGAAAAAAAGAAAAAAAAGAAATTATATTTAAAAGTGAAAGTAGAATTTCTGATAAATTACATAACGAACTCACTTCAGATCTTCATCAAACATTACTTTTTGCCAGTCATAACGACTTGCACAATTATGAAAACAAAGAAAAATTACTTCATTTCTTAAACAATATTTATACGAAAACGCGTAACATTTCAAAAGAAAACAGCAGAATTCCAACTGACGAAAGATACATTTCAGTCTTAAAAGAAATGATTTCTGAATACAAGACTCCAGAAATAAACATTATTCTAAACGGTTTTGATTTAATTCCGTGGAACTCGATTGAAAAAAACAAGAAAATAATACTGTATAGAATTCTACAAGAGTTATTGTTCAACATGAAAAAATACAATAACTCCACTATAGTTAGTATTGTTTTAAAGCTTAAAGACAAGAAATTGAACGTTTTATATGTTGAAAACTGTACTGAATCTGCTCCTAGTCAAATTATTTTACAAAAAAGACTACAAAATGTGGAAAACCGTATTAAAACAATAAAAGGAACAACTAATTTTGATACAAGCTTAGAAAAAGTGTTTAAAATAAATTTCACATTCCCTATTTAAAATAAAAATATGTTTAAGAAAGTTTTAGTTGCCGAAGATTTAGATAGTATCAGCATTGCTGTGGTTCAAGTGCTTGAAGATTTACAAGTTCCTGTAATCGACCATGTAAAATACTGTGACGAGGCTTTACTCAAAATAAAAAAAGCTTTGTTAGAAAAAGAGCCTTATGACTTACTTATAAGCGATTTATCTTTTAAATCAGATCACAGAAAAGCTATTTTAAACAGTGGAGACGAATTAATAGAAGCTGTAAATAAAGTACAGCCAACATTAAAGAAAATAGTTTTTTCTATTGAAGACAAAAGCTACAGAATTAAAACTCTTTTTAATGATTTAGGAATAAATGCGTACGTTTCTAAAGGAAGAAACAGCATTACGGAATTAAAAAATGCAATTATAAGCACTTACAAGAACGACGATAAAATAGTCTCGTCTGACTTATCGTTTAGTTTTAATGATAAAGCTTTGATTGAAATCGAATCTTATGATATCTCGATCCTGAAACTTCTTTCTCAGGGATATATTTTAGAAAGCATTTCGAAGGAATTTAAAGATTTGTCTATTACTCCAAACGGAACGAGCAGTATTGAAAAACGAATTAACAAATTAAAAATCTATTTCAAAGCCAATAACAATGTCCATCTTATAGCTATTGCTAAAGATTTTGGATTGGTTTAA
>NZ_CAMLIX010000272.1 GCF_946479975.1 uncultured Flavobacterium sp. | reverse complement strand
GAGATCCTGTCAAGTGACTGGAGTTCAGACGTGTGCTCTTCCGATCTATTAAATTGAAGTCCTGAAACTCTTTCTAAAACCGGTACACATTGCTCTTCTGTTACGCCAGGATATACGGTAGATTCATAAACTACAATATCTCCTTTTTTTAACACCTTTCCAACTGTCTCACTTGACTTATAAAGAGGTGTCAAATCTGGTCTATTATTTTTATCAACCGGAGTAGGAACGGTAACAATATAGAAATTACAATTTTCAATCTCGTTTAAAGAAGTTGTACAGTACAATCCTTTTTCAGAGTCAAGATTTTTCACTAAAACATCTTGCAAAACTTCATCTTCAACTTCTAAAGTAGTATCTGTTCCAGACTTTAAAGAATTGACTCTTGATTCATTGATATCAAAACCAACAACTGAATATTTTGTAGCAAATAATCGAGCTAGAGGCAATCCAACATAGCCTAAACCAATAACCGCGATTTTAATATTATTTTTTAATTCCATTTTTCAATCTATTTAGGTAATAAAATTTCACGGCTTCGCCGTTCCAAGTCACAATATTCTGACTCAGCTACCTAAATTAATCATTTTCGGCAAATATAGTACAATAACTCAACTTTTTCAATACTGTTTAACGTAATACTTAAAAAGAAAGTGTTAATAAAAAAGCACTCACACCCAATACCTTATTAATCAGTATGTAAAAATTTACTTGATAAAAAAAACAGAAGAAAAAAATCTAAAAAAAGATATTTTCTTCTGTTTTTCTACTTGATAACGCCTTTATTTGTATTTTATTTTTAAAACACATCCTAAAGTTTCTAAAACTAAGATATAATAATTATTAGAAACTTCTTTTACAATTGCACTTTGATTACTGAATGCTCCAGACTCTAATTTTATTTTATCTCCAACTTGAATTGTTGAAACAGTAATATCACTTATATGAGGATCTCTTAAACTTGTTTTAATAATCTCGATTTCTTGATCTTTTACAATAGCTGGCTTTCCTAACCAAAACAAATACCTTACTACGCCAGCAACTTCAAAAACTGAATTCCTTTCGGAATCTGGAACCCTAACAAAAACATAGGAGTTGAAAAGCGGTACTTCTATTTTTTTCTTTCGATCTGACCACTGTTTAACTTGTGTAATTAATGGACAATAACATTCTATTCCTAGCTGCGTGAGTTTATCGGCAACTTTTTTTTCCCACTTAGGTTTTGTATAGACTACGTACCAATTCATTTTTTATATTTATAAAGAAGTAAAACTGACACCTCTACTTCACATTCATTTTCATTCACTTCACTTCACACTTTAAACACAAAAAGAAATTTAAGAACCGATGCCGTTGTAAACAAATCCAATAGATTCTAATTTTTTAGCATTTAAAATATTTCTTCCATCAAAAACAAAAGCTGGTTTATGCATCGAATCATAAATTTTTTGCCAATCGTATGTCGTAAATTCATCCCACTCTGTTAATACAGCAACGGCATGTGCTCCCTTACAGGCTTCATAAGCATTTTCAAAAATACTTAGAGATTGATTATTATTCTCTTCAGTTCTTGTTTCTAGATAATTTAAATCTGCTAACATTTTACTCCTCGAAACCTTTGGATCATAAACCGAGATGTTGGCCTGCTCATTTATTAAATCATCTGCAACATAAATAGCGGCTGATTCTCTAGTGTCATTTGTGTCTTTTTTGAAAGCCCAACCTAAGAAAGTAATTTTTTTATCGGCAACAGTATTGTACAAAGTTTGAACAATTTTATTAGAAAATCTTCTTTTTTGATGATCATTCATAATAATTACTTGCTCCCAATAATCTGCAACTTCGTTTAAACCGTAAGACTTTGCGATATAAACTAAGTTCAAGATATCTTTTTGAAAACAAGACCCACCAAAACCTACTGATGCTTTCAAGAATTTAGGACCAATCCTACTATCCATTCCAATTGCTCTTGCAACCTCGCTTACATCTGCACCAGTCTTCTCACACAATTCAGACATTGCATTAATAGAAGAAATTCGCTGTGCTAAAAATGCATTTGCCGTAAGCTTTGACAATTCTGATGACCAAACATTTGTTGTTAAGATTTTTTCTCTTTCAACCCAATTAGCATAAACATCAACTAATGCATTAATAGCTTCTTTGCCCTCTTGCGTTGTGTCGCCTCCAATTAAAATTCTATCAGGGTTTAATAAATCTGTAACCGCTGTTCCTTCTGCCAAAAATTCTGGATTGGATAAAATCTGAAATTGAACACCATTTCCGGTATTATCCAATATACTTTTAATTGCCTCAGCTGTTCTAACTGGCAAAGTTGATTTTTCGACTACAATTTTATTTTGTTTTGCAACTCTTGCAATTTGTCGCGCGCATAATTCAATATATTTTAAATCGGCTGCCATTCCTTTTCCTTTTCCATAGGTTTTGGTTGGCGTGTTTACCGAAATAAATATCATTTGTGCTTCATCTATCGCTTTATCGACATCGGTTGAAAAAAATAAATTTCTTCCTCTAGCTTCTGCAACAATTTCAGAAAGTCCTGGCTCATAGATTGGAATATTTTCTGGATTTGGGTCATTCCATCCTGCAATGCGTTGTTCGTTTAAATCAACAACTGTAACTTGAATATCTGGACATTTTTGAGCAATAACTGCCATAGTTGGTCCTCCAACATAACCTGCACCTATGCAGCAAATTTTTGTAATTTTCATTGATCTATTTTTACCTTGATCTTATTTATTTTAAATTATCCCAATACCATCCAACAGCTTCTTTCAAGCCATCTTGTAAAGAATATTTTGGATTATAACCTAGTATTGACTTTGCTTTTTCAATACTTGCTAATGAGTGGGGAATATCACCTGCTCGATTTTCGCCATAAACTACAGAAACATCTTTAATTTTAGAATCAAATTCAGATAAATATTCTTTCAAATATTTCACTAAATCATTTAATGTGTTTCTATCTCCAAATGCAGTATTATAAACTGTATTAACCGCTTCTGGATTTTCACAAGTCATTGCTAATTCATTCATCTGAATCACATTATCTATATATGTAAAATCGCGCGAATAATTTCCATCTCCATTAATTACTGGACTTTCGTAATTCATAAATTGCTTTACGAATTTTGGTATTACGGCTGCGTAAGCTCCATCTGGATCTTGTTTTCTTCCAAAAACATTGAAATAACGAAGTCCAATTGTTTCCAATCCGTAAGTTCTGCTAAAAATTTCAGCGTATAATTCGTTTACATATTTAGTAATTGCATAAGGCGACAAAGGTTTTCCTATTACTTCTTCTACTTTTGGCAATCCTTGTGAATCTCCGTAAGTTGATGAGCTAGCCGCATAAACGAAACGCTTTACTTTTGCGTCGCGAGCTGCTGTAAGCATATTTAGAAAACCAGAGACATTAACGTCATTTGTAGTGATCGGATCTTTAATTGATCTTGGCACAGAACCTAAAGCTGCTTGATGTAAAACATAATTTACTCCTTCAACTGCCAAAACACAATCTTCTAAATTTCGTATATCGCCTTCAATTAATTTGAAATCAGGATTATTTAAGAAATCTTTCAAATTATGTCGATGCCCCGTAGAAAAATTATCCAAACAAACCACCTTATAACCTGAAGTTAAAAAGTACTCAGTTAAATTTGAACCTATAAATCCAGCTCCGCCAGTAATTAAAATTTTATTTTTTGTTGAGTTTTCCATTTAAAAAGAGTTAGCTTTTTCTAAATCTATCAAAAAGTGTCTTCCAAAAACCAGATTTCACTTCTTCTTCATGATAACCATTTGAATACGCGCCATAACCATATCCGTAACCATAAGCTGCACCATATTTTGCTTTATTTTCATAACCATTTAAAACGATACTAATGTTCGTTAGTTCACCACGTTTTATTCTGTTATTCAATAACGAGATCATCTCTTTTTTGGTATAATTTTGTCTTACTATATACAGGATAACATCTGAGAATTGAACCAGCTCTAATGAATCTGAAACCAAGCCAACTGGAGGTGTATCTAAAATAATATAGTCATATTTTAGCTTTAATTCATCAATCAGTTCACCCATTGCATCACTTAAAATAAGTTCTGAGGGATTTGGAGGAATTGGTCCAGAAAGAATTACATCTAAATTTGGAATAGCGGTCGAATTTGTAATCTCTTCTAAACTATTCTGTTTGATTAGATAATTAACAACTCCAAGAGAAGTATTTATCTGAAACTCATCAGCTAATCTAGGTTTTCTTAAATCCAAACCAACGATAACAGTTTTCTTTTCACTTAAAGCAAAAACGGTTGCAATATTTATAGAACAAAATGTTTTTCCTTCACCACTTATAGAAGAAGTAATCATTAAGGTTTTCGAGCCATTTATCTGCTGTTTCTTGTACAAAAATTGAAGAGAAGAACGTATTCCTCTAAATGCTTCAGAAAGTGCGGATTTTGGTTTTTCGAATACCGCTAGATTAAGTGAATCTTTATTAACACCAATGACGCCAAGTAATGGAATTTGAGTAAGCTTAGCAATATCGTCAGTATTCTGAATCGAATTATTTATAAAGAAAATTGCCAAGACAAATAACAACGGAATTAAAGTACCTAAAAATAAAGCCAGTACATAATTTACCGAAGTTTTTGGTCCTAGTAATCCTCCTCCTATATCTTTTGCTGAATCAATAAAATGAATATCTGACAAATTGGAAGCTTTAACTATTTCTGCTTCATTTCTTTTTTGAAGAAACTCTGTATAGATATTATCGTTTAAGTCGTATTTTCTTTTAATTTTTAACAACTCTTGTTGTTCTACAGGAAGTTTTCGAACAGTACTTTCTGCCTCACCAATTTTCGCATTTACTAAAGATAAGTCATACATTAACGAAGATTTCGCTGTTACAATGTTTTCTTGAAGAACGTTTTTCACCGCCTCCATTTGATTGTCAAAATCTTTAAATATCTTTTCGCTTTTTACAGCATACGCCATTTCTGATCTCTGAGTTGAAAGTGCGATAAGTTTTGAAACATTAGCAACGATATTAGGATCCTCAATTCCTGCCACTGATGGAGCAGGCAATCTTGAATAATCTCCACTACTGTTTAAATACGATTTTAAAGAATTGTAGTAGGCAATTTTTCTAGTAACTTGATCTTTTTCTACATCAAAATTTACAATTTTGGTTGAGACTTGAGCGCCACCATCTTCTATTTGAAAAATATTTTTATCTTTTTGAAACGATTTTAATTCATTACCCGTTTGCTTTAATTGCGATTCCATTGCAACCAAAGTACTATCAATAAATCTTATAGTATTTGTTGCAAATTGATTTTTGCCATCCAGTTGTATTTTAATGAGCATGTTTACGGTAGCATTCAAATAATCAACCATTCTAGCTTTATTTGTACCTGATAAGGACAAGTTTAAAATTGAACCGCTCCCTTTATCAGCATCGACAGCAATTCCTCTGTATCGACCAACAGTTCCATTAAAATCATTGAACCTTATAAAATATTCTTTCCCTTTATAAAATCCAGGATTATCATTTATTTGAAGTTTAAGATTTAAAAAAGGAAGATTTACCAGTTCGCCTACCTTAAATTTTTTCGAAAAAGTTCCTATTTGGATAGCAGTATTACTATAACTATTATCGCTGTAGTTAATTAACGAAACCGAATTATTTGCGAAAGGTATTTCAATTTGATATACATTTTCACTCAAAAATTTAATTTTAATTAATGTATTGGCCAGTTGTCCTTTTGTTTTATCAATAGTAACATAAAAAGGAACAGCTCCATAAGAATCAATTAAATTGTATTCTCCTTGCTCTAGATAATCGATATAAAATTGCAATTTATCTACGACCAATTCATTATGAGATCTTGATTTTAGAATAGTAGAAATTCCGTTTACTTGG
>NZ_CAMLIX010000271.1 GCF_946479975.1 uncultured Flavobacterium sp. | reverse complement strand
GGATATTTTTTTTCAGAAAATCGCGATTTTTTTAACCGAACCTCAAAATGACACCATTTTTGTTTTGAAAGGTTATGCAGGAACAGGAAAAACAACTGTAATTTCGACTATTGTCAACAATTTAGGCGACATTAATAAAAAGTTTGTCCTGCTTGCGCCAACAGGACGTGCGGCAAAAGTAATTTCGAATTATTCGAATACTTCGGCTTTTACGATTCATAAAAAAATATATTTTCCTAAAAAAGCATCGGGTGGAGGAGTGGCTTTTACCAAACAAGTCAACAAACATAAAAACACCATTTTTATCGTCGATGAGGCGTCTATGATTTCAGACAGTACTCTTGACAGCGGTTCGCTTCTAGACGATTTAATTTATTATGTGTATTCTGGAAATAACTGCAAAATGATTCTTTTAGGAGATACAGCACAGTTGCCTCCAGTAAATTTAGACATCAGTCCAGCACTTGATATTCAGACTTTGGGAGTGCATTACGACAAAGAAATCGAACATATTGAACTAGACGAAGTAATGCGTCAAGAAGAAAATTCTGGAATTTTATACAACGCCACAGAATTACGTGAATTGCTGAAAGAGAGCTTTATAACCGAATTTAAATTTAATGTAAAAAGGTTTAAAGACATTGTTCGATTAACAGATGGTTACGATATTCAGGATGCTATAAATTCGGCTTACAGTAATTATAGTATTGAAGATACCGCTTTTATTGTTCGTTCGAATAAAAGGGCGAATCAGTATAATGAGCAGATTCGAAGCCGAATATTATTTAAAGAAAGTGAACTTTCGGTAGGCGATTTTTTGATGGTTGTTAAAAATAATTATTTCTGGCTGAAAGAAACTGATGAAGCTGGATTTATTGCCAATGGAGATATTATCGAAGTTTTAGAACTCTTCGGAATCAGTGAGTTGTACGGATTTACTTTTGCGAAAGTAAAAATCAGAATGGTCGATTATCCCGATCAAAAACCTTTTGAAACAGTATTGCTTTTAGATACTTTAAAAAGTGAATCTCCGTCATTAACTTACGAAGAATCAAATCGTTTATATGAAGAAGTAATGAAAGATTATGAAGAAGAAGCGACTAAATACAAAAGATTTCAAAAAGTAAAAGAAAACGAATATTTTAACGGACTTCAAGTTAAGTTCTCGTACGCCATAACGTGTCATAAATCGCAGGGTGGGCAATGGAACACTGTTTTTATCGAACAGCCATTTCTCCCAAACGGAATTGACCGAGATTACATTAGGTGGCTTTACACCGCAATGACACGTGCAAAAAACAAACTATATTTGATAGGTTTTAAAGACGAAAGTTTTGAAGAATAGTTTTTTTGCCACGAATTTCACTAATTTTTTGTTTAAAATTCGTGAATTCGTGGCGGAAAAAAAATGATAATCAGGAATATTGTTTCCTCATAATAAGATATAAAAATGAAAATAATAGCTGTAATTCCGGCGCGATATGCTTCAACTCGTTTTCCTGCGAAATTAATGCAGGATTTAGGTGGTAAAACCGTGATTTTAAGAACCTATGAAGCGGCAGTTTCAACAGAACTTTTTGATGATGTTTTTGTAGTAACCGATTCTGATTTGATTTTTGATGAAATTGTTTCTAACGGAGGAAAAGCCATTATGAGCATCAAAGAACACGAATCTGGAAGCGACCGAATTGCCGAAGCCATTGCAGATCTTGATGTTGATATTGTCGTAAATGTTCAAGGAGACGAACCTTTTACAGAAGCAGCGCCTTTGGCACAGGTTTTATCTGTTTTTAAAAATGATGCAGACAAAAAAGTAGATCTAGCTTCGTTGATGCGTGAAATTAAAGATGAAGAAGAAATCAACAATCCTAATAATGTGAAAGTTGTTGTTGATCAATCGCAGTTTGCCTTGTATTTTTCAAGATCGGTGATTCCGTATGCGAGGGAAGAAAATGTTGGAGTAAGATATTTTCAGCACATCGGAATTTACGCTTTTAGAAAGCAGGCGTTATTAGACTTTCACAGCCTTCCAATGAAATCTTTAGAAGCTTCTGAGAAGTTGGAACAATTACGTTATTTAGAATTCGGAAAACGTATTAAAATGGTCGAAACCACACACGTAGGAATTGGAATTGATACGGCAGAAGATTTGGAGAGAGCGAGAGCGATGTTAAAAGATATTTAATTTTAGATTTTAGATTGTTGATTTTAGATTGTAAACGATGAACTTTGTCAAAGTTTCAAACTTTGACAAAGTTTTGCGTCGCAAATATCCCGCAATCTTGTCATCCCGGGGAACGAAGGATCTTCACAAGTAGCTCGACAAAAGTTTGTCATTTCGACCGAAGGGAGAAATCACAAACATAATGGTGAAAATAATAAAAAACGCTCCATCAGGAGCGTTTTTTGTTATATATAAATCTAAAATCTAAATCTTAATACAAATCAGGATATTTAGAAGGATTAACTTCATGCATCATATCATAAATTTTCTCGTAAATATCTTCAGCAGAAGGTTTAGAGAAATAATCACCATCAGTTCCGTATGCAGGTCTGTGTGCTTTTGCTGCTAAAGTCTGTGGTTTGCTGTCTAAATATTTGTAAGCGTCTTGTTCTTCAAGAATCTGTTGTAAAATATACGCTGAAGCTCCACCTGGAACATCTTCATCAATTACTAAGAGACGATTTGTTTTGGCAACACTTTTTACGATATCCTTGTTGATATCAAACGGAAGCAAAGATTGAACGTCAATAACTTCGCATTCGATTCCTTTTTCGGCTAATTCGTTGGCTGCTTGCGTAACCAATCTTAACGTTGAACCGTAAGAAACCAAAGTAATATTAGAACCTTCTCTTAAAGTTTCAACTACTCCAATTGGTGTTTTAAATTCACCAAAATTCAGCGGTGTTTTTTCTTTTAATCGGTATCCATTCAAACATTCAATAACCAAAGCAGGTTCGTCACACTCTAGCAAAGTGTTGTAAAAACCAGCTGCTTGTGTCATGTCTCTTGGAACCAAAACGTGAATTCCACGAAGCGCGTTGATAATCATTCCCATTGGAGAACCAGAATGCCAGATTCCTTCTAAACGGTGCCCGCGGGTTCTAATTATTAGCGGTGCTTTTTGTTTTCCAACAGTTCTATATTGTAAAGTAGCTAGATCATCACTCATGATCTGAATAGCATACAATAAATAATCTAAATACTGAATTTCAGCAATCGGACGTAAGCCTCTCAAAGCCATTCCAATTCCCTGCCCAATAATAGTAGCTTCACGAATTCCAACATCGGCAACACGAAGTTCACCATATTTCTCCTGCATTCCTTCCAAACCTTGATTTACGTCTCCAATGTTTCCAACATCTTCTCCGAAAATTAAAGTTTCTGGATATTTAGAGAATATCGCGTCAAAATTATCGCGAAGAATCATTCTTCCATCCAAATCAGGTTTTGCATTTTCAGCATATTTTGGAAGAACTTTTTCTACAGAAAATACATTTTTATCCGATTGAGAATGTAAATTACTGCTGAATTTTACCTGTGTTTCAGCTATGAAATTTTTGATCCAATCTGCTAAAATAACTTTGCTGTTTGGTACTTCAATAAAACGAAGAATTTTTCTGGCAATAGAAAGCATATCCTTTTTTAAAGGAGCTTTTATTGCATTTAATTCTGTAATATATTTTTGAATTTTTTCTTTATGATTGGTACTTGCCTCAGCAATCTGTCCCAATAAATTCAATAGATTTTTTTGATCTTCAATAATCGGATTAATAAACGAATTCCAAGCTTCTTTTTTGGCTTCAAGAACTTCTTTCTTTAATTCGAAATCAAGTTCTGCCAATTCCTCTGGAGAAGCAATATTAATGGCAATCATCCATAAACGCATTTGACGGATACAGTCAAAATCTCTTTCCCAAGCCAATCTTTCGGCATTCTTATAACGTTCATGAGAACCAGAAGTAGAGTGGCCTTGCGGTTGTGTTAATTCATTTACGTGAATTAAAACCGGAATATGTTCTTCGCGTGCAATGGCGCCGGCTCTTTCGTAAGTCGAAACCAGTTCGGCGTAATCCCAGCCTTTTACTCTAAAGATTTCATAACCTTTAGCGTCTTCATCGCGTTGATATCCTTTTAAAATTTCAGAAATATTTTCTTTAGTAGTTTGATGTTTAGCGTGAACCGAAATTCCATATTCATCATCCCAAACACTCATTACCATTGGCACTTGTAAAACTCCTGCAGCGTTTATAGTTTCAAAAAATAAACCTTCAGAAGTACTTGCATTTCCAATAGTTCCCCAAGCTACTTCATTTCCATTTACAGAGAATTTGTCTTTAATGGTAATTCCGTCAACGTTTCTATAAATTTTAGAAGCCTGAGCCAAACCAAGTAATCTTGGCATTTGACCTGCAGTTGGAGATATATCTGAACTTGAATTTTTTTGTTTCGTTAAGTCTTTCCAAGAACCGTCTTCGTTTAAACTGTGCGTTACAAAATGTCCGCCCATTTGTCTTCCCGCAGACATTGGATCAAAATCCAAATCGGTATGACCATATAAACCAGCAAAAAACTGTTTAGCAGTTAATTCGCCAATAGCCATCATAAAAGTTTGATCGCGATAGTATCCAGAACGGAAATCACCGTTTTTAAAAGCTTTGGCCATTGCCAGCTGTGGTACTTCTTTACCATCGCCAAAAATTCCAAATTTTGCCTTTCCTGTTAATACTTCTTTTCGACCTAAGAGACTACATTCACGGCTGGTTACAGCAATTCTATAGTCGTTCAATACCTCAGTTTTGAAATCTTCAAATGTTAGTGTAGTATTGTTTTTTTCTTTTATCATAATCTTGAAGGGTCATGTTTACGTCGCGAAATTACTTAAAAACAATCAATAATCATAATTCTTTAAACTAAATATAATTTAATTATTTGTATTTAAAATCAAAAAACTACGTATATTTTTTATGATATATTTATGTAAATTTTATGATTACTAATAATTTCGCAAGTTTTTGTTTAAATTTTATTTGATTAAAACCATTTTCGAGTAAAAAGAGTAAGTAATGTTTTTGGCGAAAAAGTGATAATAAAACGTATTTTTTCATTGTAATGTGGCTGTGATACTTCCCAGCCGTTATTAGAATAGACTGGAAAATAAAGTTCAAAGTAATCTGGAACCAGATTTAAACGCACTCCAGTATCATAAGCAAAGAATTCACTTTGATGTTTACTTTTCATAAAGCCAATGTCTCCATATAGTTCTACCCAATTCCAAACCGCATAACTTGCGTTTAAAGTCGTCATCCATTTGTTGGTGAAAGAAGGTTCAAGCTGCGATTTAAATCCGCCTTCTGCAATTACATACTGCTGACTGAAAAAACCAGTGTTTTCTGATCTTCCAAAAAGATTATAATCAAACAAATAATCGGTTGGACGGTCTAGGCCAAAACTAAAATAATCTGAATCTGTTTTATTGTACAAGAAACTTCCAGCAAATAATCTCAAATTTAGTTTACGATTGTTTTGGAATAATCGTCTGTATTCAATTTCTCCAGAAACTTTCCCGAATCCGCCAGAAAATTGTAAATCAGTCATAAAACTTAAATGATTGATCAATTCTGTTTTTGTGTTGGAATATCTAGCATTAAAAATCGAATAATTAGGTTTAGAGTTATCAGTGATATAAGCGCTTTCTTCACGATTCACAATAACTTGACGGAACAAAAACAATTGTTTTCTATTGTCTCTAAAATCTTCTTCGCGAATGCGTAACTGCACCATCGGATTCAATCTCAAATAAGAAGCATCTGGCGCATAGTGAAAATAGTTCTGGCTAATAGAATAACGCACATTGTATAAGGTGCTGTTTCTGTAATATTGATTCCAAGAAAATGCCGAAGAACCAGATAAACTTCCCGTTTTGGTGGAAAAAGCAGGATTAAT
>NZ_CAMLIX010000270.1 GCF_946479975.1 uncultured Flavobacterium sp. | reverse complement strand
TGATGCTTTAGCTTTTAACATAAAAAATGTTTAATATTGTCTTTTTGATTAGCAACCTTTCAATTTAATGTCTGTTTACGGTAAATATACTGATGATTTCTTATTAAATCTTCTAAAAGAAGATGATCAGTCGGCGTATACAGAAATTTTTAAACGATATTCTAAACTTTTAATTAATCACGCTTACAAAATTCTTGAAAATCAGGATGAGGCAAACGATGTGGTTCAGGAAGTTTTTTTATCTGTATGGAACAAACGTTATGAATTGGATATCACAGGTTCTCTTTCTTCATATTTGTACAAAGCCGTAAAAAACAGGGTGCTTAATCATATTGCACATGAAAAAGTGGTTTCTAATTATGCCGATTCTATTGCTGGCTTTATCGAAACTGATTATGTTTTTGCCGATTCTAATCTTAGAGAAAAAGAATTAGAAGCCATAATTGCACGAGAAATTGCTTTACTTCCAGAAAAAATGCGAGAAGTTTTTCTTTTAAGAAAAGTAGAAGAGCTTTCGTATGATGAAATTGCCCTTCAATTGAACATTTCAGATAAAACTGCAAAACAGCAGGTATATAATTCGCTTAAAATTCTTCGAGAAAAGCTAAAATCTTTAATGAATGTTTTTATTTGGTGAATTATTTACATCTTTTTATTAATTCTTTTGAAAAATATTCTTTTTGTAACTGCTTCATTTAGAAATAGTAAGCTAACATAACGAGCTGTTTATTAAAGATATAGTAATAATTTTTTAATTTTTTTTTGTCATTGTCTATGACAAAACCTCTTTCTAACTGTCTTATATATAAACAAGACCAAATTTCGTGTCGTAATTATGAATAAAACTGAAATCTTAGTATTGCTGCAAAAGTATCAAGAAGGAACTTTATCTCCAGAAGATCAAGATAAACTCGATGCGTGGTATTTACATAAAGCTTCTAACAGCAATTTACAGCTCAATGAATATGAACTGGAAGATAGTTACGAGTACTTAAAAACGAAATTACCATTACAAGAAACAAAAGTGGTTCGTCTTTGGCCGCGTGTTGCAGTTGCGGCATCTATTGCTGTTTTATTAGGAACTGGGATTTTTTATTTCAGTCCGTCAAAACAACAGCCGGTACAAGTTGTGGCAAAACCACAGGAAATTGCACCGGGAGGAAATAGAGGTATATTGACACTTTCTAACGGAAAACAAATTGTGCTTTCAGATATTTCGGCAAAAGATACGATTGCAAAAGAAGGAGAAGAAAACGAAGTTACCATTAAGATGAATGCTAATGGAGAAATAACCTACGTGATTAATCCAAATGCAGCAGGTTCTAAAGATGATAATTCCTTCAATACACTTTCGACGCCAACAGGAGGGCAGTACAATATTATTCTGGCAGACGGAACCAAAGTCTATTTAAATGCAGTTTCGTCTATTAAATATCCAACGCAGTTTAATGGAGATCAAAGGGTAGTAGAACTTGAGGGTGAAGCGTATTTTGAAGTTGCTAAAAACAAAAGCAAACCTTTTATCGTAAAATCAGAGAACCAGTCTATAGAAGTTTTAGGAACTCATTTTAATGTTCATGCCTACAATAACGAATCGGTTGTAAAAACTACTTTGTTGGAAGGAAGTGTGGCGGTTTCTTATAAAAATCAGAAAACAATATTAAAACCAGGACAACAGTCTGACGCAGCAGATCATTTTTCTAAAATAAAAGTAAGAGAAGTAGATACTGAAGAAGCGGTAGCTTGGAAAAACGGTCGTTTTAAATTTGACAATGCCGATTTGAAAACGGTAATGAAACAATTGGAACGCTGGTACGGAATTACAGTACAATATCGCGGCGATGTTTCTGACGTGAGATTTAACGGAGGTACATTTAGAAATAAAAATTTGTCTGAAGTATTAAAAGTACTTGAGCTTAGCAATATAAAATTTAAGGTTGAAGGAAAAACAGTTATTGTAGATCCTTGATTTTAAGTTTACCGTATATATTGGACTATAAACAAAAAAACCAGAAGCAGTTGCGATGCCTCTGGTTGTTATCAAAGTTTATAGCCAGTATAAGTTGTCCACCTATTGTTTAACTATAACCAATGTAAATGTATGAAATTAAATTTACAACCAAAAAAACCTTACAAAAATCTTGGAAAAAAAATTCCCAAGTTTAGTTTTTCTGCTTTTTTAAGCCTTTTAAGTGTAGTGTTTATGCTGTTTTGCGGTTTTGAGACACAAGCACAAAATGTTACCATTAACTTTAAAAACGCGCCACTTGAAACTGTTCTAAAAGAAGTGGCAAAACAGGCGAATCAGGAAGTGTTTTACAACCAAAAATTACTGAAAGATTCTAAACCTGTTACTATTAATGTAAAAGATTCTTCTTTAAAAGAAACTTTAAATCGAATTTTTAGTAATCAGAATTTAAAGTACACGCTTACCAATCAGACTATCGTAGTATCGGCTTCGGCTTCAAAAGAAAAAAACGAAAGCTTGGGAAACGAATTAATCGATATACGAGGAAAAGTATTAAACAATAAAAATGAACCTTTTCCAGGTGTAACTGTTACAATTTCAGGAACTAACAGAGCGAGTATAACCGATTTTGATGGAAGTTTTTCTTTTGATAAAATTTCTCCAAACGCTGTTCTTGAATGTTCTGGTTTAACTATCGAAACAAGGTCTTTTGGTATTGCAGGACGCACAGATTTAACGCTTGTGGTTGAAGACAAAATTGCTGCAATGAAAGAAGTTGTAGTAACTGGTTACCAAACAATTGCAAGAAGTAATTTTACTGGTGCAATTTCTAAAATTGATGAAAAAACATTAAACGAAAACATCAACTCCAATTTATCAAGTGCGATAGAAGGCCGTGTTGCTGGTTTGATGTTTCAAAAAAATCCAAACGGAATTGGTTCAGATCAGCCTATTTTGAGAGGTATTGGTACTTTTTCATCAGATCAAGTTGGCTACAGTCCGCTTATTGTAATTGATGGTTTGCCAACCGAATTGACTTTGGACGAAATTAATCCGTATGATATTGAAAGTGTAGATGTTCTTAAAGATGCAGCTGCGGCTTCTATTTATGGTTCACGAGCTGCAAATGGAATTATCGTTTTAACGACCAAAAAAGGAAACGGTAAATTAAAAGTTCAAATAAATACTGATTTCTTTATTTCAGAAAAACCAAATCTTAGAGATATGAATTATGCTTCAACAAGCGAAATGATTGACTTTGAGCAGGCAGTTTACAATAGAGAAAGAGCAAGATTTGCAGATACTGCGACGATGTTTAGCAGTTATGGAGATATTGGAAACAGTAATTCAAAATATTACAGTCCGCTTTACCAGTTAAATAGAAATCTGGAAGAAGGGAAAATAGATAATGCCTCTTACAACAGCACTCTTTCGCAATGGAGAAAGAACGATTATTATAAAGATTATCATGATAATGTTTGGCAGAAAGAATTAAGACAGCGTTACAATATTGCATTTTCTGGAAGTACAAGTAAACAGAACACGTATGTTTCGCTTAATTACGATGAATCTCAAAGTCGTATCAAATACAATAAAGGACGTTCGTTCAACATTTATGCAAAAAGCAGTTTTCAGGTAAACAACTGGTTAAACGCTACTTTTGGAATAAACGGAACATATAGTAATGACGACGTTACAGAATTTGATCTTGGAAATTACGATATTCAAAAACGATACGAGCGCATTACAGATGATAACGGAAATCGAGTACAATCGTCATTTGCATCAATAAGAGATGGTTTTACTTCTGGAAGTGTTCTTAACCCAGCAATGGCTGAAAAGATTGCAGCGTTGAGTGGATTTAAACCAATCAATTTTAATGTTTTAGATGCTTTAAAAGAAGGTATTGAAGAACAAAATTCATTGAGTTTAAGAACATTTGCGAACATTAAAGCCAAATTATATAAAGGTTTAAGCTTTAATACACAATTTCAATATGAAGTAAGAAAAAATGATAGAGAACAATACTTCGACGTCAATTCTTACAGAATGCGTACTGCAATTAATTCATTAACAGGATATAATCCGAGTACAAATGCCTATACGTATGTTGAAGGTTTTTCAACTGGAGGACGATACAAGCAGACAAGTTCTCAGGCAAGTAATTATTCTTTTAGAAATCAATTGGATTTCAATCAAGAATTTGCAGAAGGAAAACACTCTGTAAATGCTTTGGTAGGAACTGAAATGCGTGAAACGTATGTGCCAAGAACTATCGAACAGTTACGTTACGGTTATGATCCAGTAACACTTTCTTCAGCTGTTTTAAACAATCTTGCTTTGAGCCAAACCGGAGTTTCTAGTTATATTTTTGGAAGTAACAGAACTTTATCTGCTTTAGGTAGATCACAGACAGAAGTATTACACCGTTATTTTTCTATTTTCAGTACGGCGAGTTACACTTATTTATCTAAATATAACATTACAGGAAGTTACCGTGTAGACAAAGCAGATTTGTTTGGAGTTGATCCTAAGTACAAAAACCGTCCGTTATGGTCTGCAGGTTTAGGATGGAATGTCAGCAATGAAAATTTCATGAAAGATATTAAATGGGTAACAATGTTGAAATTGAGATCAACTTACGGTATCAACGGAAACGTGGATCAAAGTACAACGCCTTATATTACTGCAACTAGAAGAAACGATAACTTGTATCAATCTTTGCAATATACTAATATCACTTCGCAGCCAAACCCTTTGTTAAGATGGGAAAAAACTCAAAGTGCGAATCTTGGTTTAGATTACAGCTTATTTAGAGCAAAATTAAATGGTAGTATTGATGTTTATCGCAAATACAGCAGCGATTTATTAGCAACTACAGATCTTGATCCTACTGTTGGTGCATTGTCTAGAAGAATTAACGCTGGTGCATTATTAAATAAAGGTGTTGAATTTACTGTTGGTTCTGAATGGTTTAATAATGGTAATTTCCGTATTAATTCTAATTTAGTTTTAGCCTTCAACAAAACAACAGTAGATAAAGTAACAAGAGCAGAATCTACAGCTTCGGTTTATGTTTCTTCGCCAACAAATTATTTCTATGAAGGTGAAGTTTTCAATAGTTTATATGCTTACAAATATGGCGGAATGGTAAACGGTTATCCATATGTTTTGGATGAAAATGGAAACCCAACGGTTACTTTTGATGCAGATGGAAATCCAATTTCAACAAGTATAAAATCAATTACCAATCCAGATGCTTTGGTAAATATGGGAAGTTTGATGCCAACTTACACAGGTTCGTTATCACAGCGTTTTTCATATAAACAATTCGATCTGAATTTCTTATTTGTATTCTCTGGCGGTAACGTAATGCGTAAAGAAACTATCGACATGAGTTCAGATGCTGTAAATCTTTCAGGTATTTCAGATCGTTATACAGACACAAACAGAAATGAAAATACTCGTCTGTATGTAGATTTTAATGAGAATGTTAGAACTTATGCAGGAACAATCAGCAGTCAGTATAGAAATTCAACGGCAAATGTTGTAGATGGTGATTACATCAAATTAAGAAATGTTTCTTTCGGTTATACACTTCCAAAGACTTTTGCAAATAAAATTAAAATGGCATCTGCAAAGTTCACTTTCCAAATGAATAATATTTGGTACTGGAGTGCTGCAGGAAATCGTATTGATCCTGAAGTTTACACAGCAAACTCTGCTACACGTAGTTTACCATTGCCAAAAACGTATTTATTTGGCTTTAATCTTACACTTTAAAAAAATGAAACAAGTATATATAACACTGCTGTCGGCTATGATGTTAACGCTATCATCTTGCGACGATTATACAGAAATCACACCTAAAGGAGCTTTAGTTATTGAAACTCCGCAACAATTTCTAGAATTAGTATCGCTGCCAAATAGAGGTTATCCAATTAATAACTTTCAATATTTGTCAGACGATCAATGGATGAGAGAAGGCAACGTAATAGGAAGAACGCCAAACGTTGATATTGTTAATTTTACTTTTGATGAAAGTGTAGACCGTGTTTCGTTAATAAACGCTTCTAGTTTTTACAATCAGGCTTACAGTTAT
>NZ_CAMLIX010000269.1 GCF_946479975.1 uncultured Flavobacterium sp. | reverse complement strand
ATTTTAGATTTTAGATTTTAGATTTTAGATTTTAGATTTTAGATTTTAGATTTTACAAAAAACCATTCGCTGCGCGAATGGTTTTTTGTTTTGGAATTTGGAATTTAAATTTTGGAATTTGATACTTTCTAAATTGGAATTTGGAATTTGAATTTTGGAATTTAAAAAAATCATTTCTTTATCTGATTCAAAATATCGTTCATCATTTCGATTTGCACTTTTTGAATTTCGATTAATTCTTGCTGCTGATGCATAATTAAATGATCAATTTTATCGTGAATCATTCTAATCTCTAATTCCGATTTCAAATTAATCATGTAATCTTTTTTAGCACGATTTCTGTCTTTTTCTTCCTGACGGTTCTGACTCATCATAATTACCGGCGCCTGCAAAGCTGCAACACAGGAAAGAATTAAATTTAAAAGAATAAACGGATAAGGATCGAAACCTTTATTCATAAAAACAAAAACATTTGAACTGATCCAAATGGTGATGAAAACGACAAACGAAATTATAAAAGTCCAGCTTCCGCCAAAATCTGCTACTTTGTCCGCTACTCTTTGTCCGAGATTTCGAGGTTCTTCTTCATCTTCAACAATACTTACAATCGATTTATCTTCTTTTAAAGAAGTAATTACATTTGACTCCATTGCAGAAAGCGCTCCTATTTCTGTTGAAAGATAATTGGAAATGTATTTTTGGCGGTAAACATTTAATTCGTTAACAGCGATACAATCGTCATCATTAAAACTTGGAAATTCTTTTTTAATTAAACCCAAAATAGGATCATGAATAGAATTTCCACAAACTTTCTCGTTTTCATCAAAAGAAAGTCCAGAAATGGCACTCTTAAATGTCTGGCTGTTTTTCATTTTAAATTTGTTTTTAAAGCTAATTTACGCAATTAAGTCCTTAAGATTAACTTAAAAAAACAGCCGATTCTAATTCGTTTTTTATCACAAATCTCACTTGGGACAGAAAATTTCTTTAGTTAAATCATGACTTTATTTACAAAAAACGCCTTACTTTTAACGTTCCAAAATTATTCATTCATTTTTACCATTGTGACAAAAGACACTATCATACAAAATATAAAGGCCTTAAAGAGCCATTCACACATAAACTACGGCATTAAAACCAAAACCGAAGACTTTACAGAAAAGCTTTTTTATACTCTTTTTGATTCGAATGCCGAGTTAGACCAAAGCATTGATGAACTGGAAATACGCTTTAAAGAAATCGCAGTTTTGGCTTGTAAAAAGCCTGAAAATTTATGCGAATCGATCTGGGACAGATTTCTAGAAAAACTTCCTGGCGTTTTGGAAAAATTAAATCAAGATGCCGAATATATTCTAGAAAATGATCCGGCTTCAAATAGTATTGACGAAGTTTATTTAGGATATCCTGGTTTTTATGCCATTGCAATTTATAGATTGAGCCACGAATTGTATCATCTCGACTTATTGCTTTTTTCTCGTTTAATGAGCGAATACGCGCATAGAATTACAGGAACAGATATTCATGCTGGAGCCGATATTGCATCTCCGTTTTTTATCGATCACGCTACTGGAATCGTAATTGGAGAAACGACTGTAATCAAAAAAAATGTAAAAATTTATCAAGGTGTTACGCTTGGTGCTTTGAGCGTAAGCAAAGAAATGAAAAACGCAAAAAGGCATCCAACGGTTGAAGCGAATGTCTGCATTTATGCGAATGCAACTATTTTAGGAGGTGAAACCACAATTGGAAAAAACAGTATTGTTGGAGGAAATGCTTGGGTGACCAAATCTATTCCTGCAGATTCTATCGTTTTAAACACCACGACAACTGAAGTTAAAATAAAAGAAAAAAAATAAAATGGGTCCACAGAAATTAGTAAACCTAATTGGAAATACTCCTTTGATGGAAACAGTCAATTTGGTTCAAAATAAAAATGTCAAGCTTTTACTTAAACTGGAAGGAAACAATCCTGGCGGAAGCGTAAAAGACAGAGCAGCATACAATATGATCGCCGCAGCTTTAGAAAGAGGCGAAATAAAAAAAGGAGACAAATTAATTGAAGCAACCAGTGGCAATACTGGAATTGCACTCGCAATGATTGCTCAATTATTCGGTATAGAAATCGAATTGGTTTTGCCCGAAGATTCCACAAAAGAAAGAACACAAACCATGCGTGCTTATGGCGCAACTGTAATTTTAACGCCGGCAAGCGAAGGAATTATTGGTTCTCGTGATTATGCTGACAAAAAAGTGGCGCAGGGCGGTTATTTGATGTTAAATCAGTTTGCCAATGATGACAACTGGAAAGCGCATTACAAAACAACCGGCCCAGAAATATGGAACGATACAGAAGGAACTGTTACGCATTTTGTTTCGGCAATGGGAACAACAGGAACTATTATCGGGACTTCGACTTATTTGAAAGAAAAAAATCCGAATGTTCAGATTGTTGGCGCGCAGCCAAGCGATGGTTCTCAGATTCCTGGAATTCGTAAATGGCCGCAAGAATATCTTCCTAAAATTTTTGATGCTTCTAAAGTAGATACTGTCGTTGATGTGAGCGAAGAAGAAGCCCGAGAAATGACCAAAAGACTAGCGCTGGAAGAAGGCGTTTTTGCTGGAATGAGCAGCGGAGGTTCTGTCGCCGTTGCCCTAAAAATTGCCGAACAATTAGAATCTGGAGTCGTTGTTGCTATAATCTGCGACAGAGGAGACAGGTATTTGTCCTCGGATTTATTTGATTAACTTTTTAAAGTGACAAAGTAACAAAGTTCCAAAGGTGCAAAGTTTATAGACTTCCCTAAAAAAGCTTTGTCACTTTGTTACTCTGAACCTTTGTAACTAAGAAAGAAATGAACTACAGAAAACTAGGAAAAACAAACTTTAATATCTCTGAAATCTCACTTGGCACTTGGCAGGTTGGAGGAAAATGGGGATCGGGTTTTGATGATAAAACCGCTGATGAACTTTTGAACACAGCAATAGACAATGGTGTTAATTTTATTGATACTGCAGATGTCTATGAAAACGGATTGAGCGAAACTGCTGTTGGACGCGTGGTGCGTTCTCGATCTGAACGTATTTTTGTAGCTACAAAATGCGGGCGTCAGATAAATCCGCATGTAAATGAAGGATATTCTCCTAAAGTGCTTCAAAAATTTGTTGAAGACAGTTTAAAGAGAACGGGATTAGAAACTTTAGATTTAATTCAACTACATTGTCCGCCGACAGAAGTGTATTATCGTCCAGAAATTTTTGAACTTTTTGACCGATTAAAAGAGCAGGGAAAAATTCTTAATCTTGGTGTAAGTGTAGAAAAAGTTGAAGAAGCTTTAAAAGCAATTGAATACGACAATGTAACTACGGTTCAGATTATTTTTAATTTGTTTCGCCAGCGTCCTTCTGAATTGTTTTTCTCGGAAGCAAAAAAGAAAGATATCGGGATCATTGCCAGAGTTCCTTTAGCAAGCGGCCTTTTAACGGGTACATTTAGCGAAAAAACAACTTTTGACCCTCAGGATCATCGTAACTTTAATCGTAACGGAGAAGCTTTTGATAAAGGTGAAACATTCTCAGGAATTGATTATGAACTTGGTTTAAAAGCTGTCGAAGCTTTGAAAGCAGTATTTCCAGAATCAGAAAATCTGGCTCCAATTGCATTACAGTGGATTTTAAGTTTCAAGGAAATCAGCTGTATTATTCCTGGCGCTTCAAAAGTAAATCACGTATTGTCCAATTTATCAGTTTATGACACTCCTCCACTAACATCTGAACAAATTTCGGCAATGAATAAAATTTATACTGATTTTATCAAACCTTCTGTTCATCAGCTTTGGTAAAAATTATATAGAACTTCAAAGATGTTGTTACTTAAGTTTCAACATCTTGGAAGTTTAATTTTCTGTAAGAAATATTTCCTGCAACTCACGCAACCATTTTTCTATTCGTACATCTTAATACTAAAACTAACTAAATCATTAACCATGAAAAAACTAAGTTTTATTGTATTTGCTGTATCGTTAATCTTTTTTTCGTGCAGTAACGATAACAGCACGATGGAAGAAGAATCTGCAAGACTCTCTAAAATGTATGCCGAACTGGTAACCGACTCTCAAATCAATTCAAAAACCTGCACTAATCCTGATGAATGGGCAATTTTGAGATTTAATGAAAGTTTATGTTCCGGTTATATTATTTATAATAAAAGTATAGATACTGTTGTTTTCCGAAAAAAAGTTAATAAATACATAGAAGCTCACGGAAAATTTGATGCTAAATGGGGGATTTTATACGACTGCGTCACCCTGCCTTCTACTGCAGAAATATCATGTGTAGAAGGAAAAGCAACTTTGACCCACAAATATCAATAATCGTATAAAAAAGCTTCTGAGTTTTGTTTAAAATCTTGGAAGCGTTTTTTTTATATATCAAATTCTATTCTAAACTCAGCTCCTCGGTTTTTACCATCGCTTGAAGCACTTAATCTGCCTTTGTTGCGTTCTATTATTTTTTTGCACAAGTACAATCCAATTCCGGTAGAACCTTCATTTGCTGTACCAAGTCGGCTCATTTTAGTGAATTTTTTAAATAATTCATCAATTTGATATTTATCAAAACCAATTCCAGAATCTTTAACAGTTAGAATCAATTTAGAATCTTCAGAATAAATTCTCACTTTAATTTCACTATCAAAATAAGAAAATTTAACGGCGTTGCTTATCAAATTGACTAAAACCTGAATCAAAAGACCTTCGTCAATTTTCAGTTTGGCTTCAACACATTCTAAAACCAAATTCAGTTTTATATTTTTATCGAATAAACGCTGTTCTACTTGTTGATTGATAAACGGCAGAATATTTGGAAACAATATCGTTTTTTTGTCTTCATTTACGGCAACAACTTCATCCTGTTCTTTGAGTAATTTTATGAAATTCTCAATATATTTAAATTGAAGACTCGTCGACTCGCAGATTAATTCTGCCAGATTTTTAACCGATTCAGAAGGGTTTTCGCTGATAATTAACTTCGCCAATCCCTGCGGATTTCCTGCAAAGTTTTTTAAATCATGCGAAAGCATATAAACTAAATCTTGTTTTTCGTTTATAAAAGTTTCTGCTTCGTAAATAGATTCCTGAATATTACGCAGCAGTAATCCAGCTTCGTCTGAGTATTCTGTTGGTAAAATGGATAATTTTCTGGAACTTCTGTATTCATTTAATGCTTTTGAAGCAGTTGCAATTGGTTTTATTAATCTGTTAAGCACCAAAAGTGTCAATGCTGTGGCGATTAAAGTCATGATAAGCGAAAAAACTAAAATCGATGCTGGCGAAATACTGTGCTGGAAGTAAAGGACGTAAAATAAAATTCCGATTAAGGGAATATGAATACCAATAAATGCAACGAATAAAAATTTAAGGGCGTAGCTTTTTTTTAAAAAACCAATTTTTGAAAGTGTGTGATACAACTTCATAAAGAGAACAATATTGTAGGTTAAATTGTAATTTAATTAGGTTTATAGCACAAACAAAATTAAGCCTAAAACTCAAATAATCCAATTTTTAAAAGAATTTCTAAAAAATTTTATAAATAAAATTTGTAAAAGTTTTCAAAGGCTTATTTTTGCGCTATGGGAAGAAAAAATACAGACAAAGTTGTCTTTCATCAAATTCAAGTTCTTGATGCTGGTGCAAAAGGAGTTTCGGTAGCCAAAGCACCTGACGGAAAAGTAATCTTTATTCCGAATGTAGTGCCTGGAGATGTTGTGGATGTGCAGACATTCAAAAAAAGAAAGGCTTATTATGAAGGTAAAGCCGTAAAATTTCACGAATTATCAGAATACAGAGTAGAGCCAGTCTGCGAGCATTTTGGTGTATGCGGCGGTTGCAAATGGCAGAATATGAAATACGGCCAGCAGCTTGCATTTAAGCAGAATGAAGTAAAAAACCACTTACAAAGAATAGGAAAAATTGAACTTCCAGAATTTGAAGCTATTTTAGGTTCTGAGAAACAGTTTTTCTATAGAAATAAAATGGAGTTTTCTTTTTCAAACAGCCGTTGGCTTACAGAACAAGAAATTGGAAGCACAGAAGATTTAGGAAACAGAAATGCATTAGGA
>NZ_CAMLIX010000268.1 GCF_946479975.1 uncultured Flavobacterium sp. | reverse complement strand
TTGCGCATCTGTGCTTTTGTGTTTTCAATGTTCATAATTTCATTTTGTTTTTTTTTGATTGAACAATTCGTTTTTTGATTGATGATGATTGATTGAATTGATTGAATTGATTGATGATTGATTTTTTTTTGGAGCTATTTCCTGCTATTCGTTTCAATCTTTTGTGCCGAACACCGGCACAAAAGGATTTCCACTTCTATCAGGGCTAGGAACTCCCGTTTAACCTATAACTTTTAACTTTTTACTACTATTTAATAAAAGAAATCGTCATTGGATATTTGTATAATTCTCCGTTTGAAGCTTTTATCGTAGCATAAATCACTAAAAAGAATTCAGCAAATTTTAATAATCCAAAAAGAACCACTGCTGTTATTCCTACACTTAACATGCCGATGTTTGCTTGGATATTAAAGTTTCTAATTTCAAAATCATGATCATTAAAAACAGCTTCCATTGGAAGATTCTGCAAGAAAACAGCAAAGAAAATCGGAATTGCTATAAGCGCTAAAATCAAAGTGTAAAGCAATAAGCTTAACTGAAAGTTCAAAGCCTGTTTTCCGTGATGATCTGCAAATTCAGATTTGTCTTTATAACTCGTCCAAATGATTAGCGGAAAAATATAGTTCCCAAACGGAATTATATATTGACTTAAAATACTCAAATGAGTAAATGCTGCTGTATTTGTTTCTGATGTTTTTTCCATGATGAGTGGTGTTGATGATTGCATGATTAAAAGTATATAGTAATTTCTTATGCAAATATATATCTAAAAACTAGTATCTTGTTTTGCATAGTACCAAATATTAACATAAAATTAACAAATGTAAAATTGAAATACTTCCTTTAAATTGTTGAAAATCATTTGAAAGTCTTGTATTTGCTCACTTTTTTATCTTACCTAAAGAATTTATTGTGCGTGCATAGTTTTTTTGTATTTTTACATAAAAACAAATCATATGGCACTTTCAATATCAAAACTCAATAAATTCGTCTTATTCAAATTGCCTTCTGCCTACCTTTGCGGCGTACGTGTAAAAGACATAAACGACAGCAGTTGTACCGTTACGGTAAAACACAGGTGGATCAATCAGAATCCGTTTAATTCGATGTATTTTGCAGTTCAAGCAATGGCAGCTGAGTTGACAACTGGAGCTTTGGTAATTTCTCAAATTCAGGAAAGTGGAAAAAAGATCTCAATGTTAGTAGCCAATAACAAAGGGAATTTTACAAAAAAAGCAACAGGCCGAATTACATTTGTCTGCAAAGACGGACATTTAATTGCCGATGCCATCAAAAGAACCATAGAAACGGGAGAAGGGCAGACGTTCTGGATGAAATCTGTCGGAACAAATGAAGAAGGTGTTCAAGTTTCTGAAATGGATTTTGAATGGAGTGTTCGTTTAAAATAAATTTATTCCATAAATAAATACTAAAGATCTGTTTAAAAACAGGTCTTTTTTTTTGCGCTAAATCTAATTTTTAAAATCTAATTATTTGTTTCACAGTGGTTTTGTTATTTTTGTAATATTTCTTTTGTAATTTTATTTCAGAAATTATCCCCTTATAAGTTTTAAATATTCATGATATCTTCATTAATAGAGAATAATTTTGCCTTCAAAAGCAAATGTATTTTCTAAGAATCAGATTTGTATTTGCCGTTAGATAAAAAAAATATAGCGCTACTAAAGCTATTTGAAGTTTTAACGATTTGAAGACCAAAATTTTGATGGATTTTCAGAGATGAAATTCGGTCATAAAAACCAATAAACGGATATGGATGATAAAAAGCAGATTTTTCAAACAGTAAGTCAAAAACGCTGGAAAACCTTTCAGTGGTCAAGCCGATTGATATTGTTTATTCTTATTTTAACGGTTCCCATTTTTTTTATTACACTCAAAAGAGGATTAAAACCGCCATTACCACTTTTAGCCAATAGCGCTAAAACCGAACATAGTTTAGAAAATCCTATTGTTCCTAAAACCTTAAGTGCCAAAGAACTCAAAAAGTTTAAAGGTTTTGATTATTATTTAAGAGAGAAAAAAGAAATTCAAAAGCTCGAAAAACATTCAGTTGTGTCGCGAACAGCATCAGAAGTTCGTGCGGGTTTTTATGTTGATTGGGATCCACAAAGTTTATTTTCTCTTCAAAAAAATATTGACAAACTCAATATGGTAGTCCCAGAATGGTTTTTTATAGATCCTAAAACCGATTTACTACGAACAGAAATAGATACAGCGGCATTAAAAGTTATGAAAAAAGGGAAAGTAAAAATACTTCCTTTAATCAATAACATCAATGAATCATTAGGCAGTGAAGGCGAATTTGACGGTGATCTTATTCATCGTATTCTTCACGACAAAAATAAAAGAGAGCGATTGATTGATGATATTGCCAAAGCGTTAAAAAAATACGATTTTCAAGGAATAAATATTGATTTTGAAGAGTTCAAAGAAAATAGTGATGAGCCAATAATTGCTTTTCAGAAAGAATTGTATCAAAAACTTCATCCGCAGGGATATTTGGTTTCGCAGGATATTATGGCCAGTGATGACGATTTTAATATAAAAGAATTGTCAAAATACAATGATTATATGTTTCTAATGGCTTATGATGAACATTATGCCACCAGTATTCCGGGCGCTGTAAGCAGTCAAAAATGGATTGAAAGAATTGTAGATAAAACAGCAAAAGAAATTCCGTCAGAAAAAATTATCCTCTGTATTGCGGGTTATGGTTACGATTGGCAGGAAAGAGAAGAAGGGCAAACTGTGAGTTATGATGAAGCCATTGCCATTGCAAAACAGCACAATGCTTTCATAAAATTTGATAATGACAGTTACAATAACTCTTTTACTTATACAGACAGCAATGGCAGAAAACACGAAGTCGATTTTGAAGATGCTGCAACCAATTTTAATACGATAAGATTTAGTGACGAATACGGGCTGGCGGGAACCGCTTTGTGGAGATTAGGAAGTGAAGATCAAAGAATCTGGAGTTATTATCATAGAAGTTTAACAGACGAAAGTTTAGATAAAAAACCGTTTGATTTTAAAGTATTAAAAAGTGTAAATACTCGAATTGAAAGTCCGTCTTATATTGGCGACGGCGAAATATTAAATGTAATCGCCGATCCACAACCAGGAAAAATTGAACTGGAAATCAATAAAGCCGAAAGTATTATTACAGAACAAAAATATGTAGAATTACCAACCAAATATGTCATCAGCAAATTTGGAAATGTACACAAACAAGTCATTTTAACTTTTGATGATGGTCCAGATCCTTTGTACACACCTCAGATTTTGGATATTTTAAAAAGAGAAAAAGTGCCAGCTGTATTCTTTGTCATTGGTATTCAGGGCGAAAATAATATTCCGTTACTGCAAAGAATTTATAAAGAGGGACACGAAATAGGGAATCATACTTTTACGCATCCTAATATTGCTTTGGTAAGTCCAGAAAGAGCTTCTGCAGAAATGGAAACGACAAGATTATTAATTGAAGCCGTTACCGGAAGAAGCACCGTGCTTTTTAGAGCGCCATATAATGCAGATGCCGAACCAACAACAGAAGCAGAACTAAAACCAATTGCTTTAAGCAAAGCTCAAAATTATTATACTGTTGGAGAAAGTATCGACCCAAATGATTGGGAAAAAGGTGTCAGCGCCGACTCTGTTTATGTTAGAACCATTAAACAATATGAAGCAAATCCCGATAAAGGAATTATTTTGCTTCACGATGCGGGCGGAAACAGACAATCGACCGTTGAAGCTTTACCAAGAATTATTAAGTATTTTAAAGACAGAAACATTCAGTTTACGACCGTTTCGCATTTGCTTGGCAAAACAAAAGAGGAAATAATGCCAGAAGCAAAAGGGCAATTTGTTTCTGTAGATAATTTTATTTTTGATTTCGGATATTGGTTTGGACATTTTATATCTGCGACTTTTTGGGTTGCTATTTTCTTGGGCTTTTTCCGAATTGCTCTAATGGCGATCATGGCATTTATAAAACGTTGGAAAGACCATAAAAATCCTCCCATTTATAAATCGACATTGGGGGATTTTCCAAAAGTGAGTATTATTGTTCCGGCTTATAATGAAGAAATCAATGCGGTAAAAACAATCGATAATTTACTGTGCCAAGATTATCCTGATTTTGATATTGTTTTTGTAGATGACGGATCAAAAGACAAAACTTTTGAAATGATTAAAAATGCTTTTGAAAATAATCCGAAAGTAAAAGTAAATACCAAACCCAATGGAGGAAAAGCTTCGGCATTGAATTACGGAATTAATCTAACTGAAAGCGAATATGTAATTTGCATTGATGCTGATACACAATTGAAAACCGATGCCGTTTCGCAGTTAATGAAAGGATTTAGAATCCAATTAAAAAATGATGAAGAAGTTGGCGCTGTAGCCGGAAATGTAAAAGTTGGAAATGAAAATACAATGCTTACCAAATGGCAAAGTATTGAATATACAACTGCACAAAATTTTGACCGAAGAGCTTTCGATTTAATCAACGGAATAACTGTTGTGCCCGGCGCAATTGGTGCATTTAAGAAAACGGCAATCGAAAAAGCAGGAGGTTTTACAACCGATACTCTTGCAGAAGATTGCGATTTAACGATTCGAATTCTTAGAAACGACTATCATATTATAAATTGTATTGAAGCCGTTGCCGTAACAGAAGCGCCTGAGAGTTTGAAAGAATTTATGAAACAGCGTTTTCGCTGGAGTTATGGCATTATGCAAGCTTTTTGGAAAAACCGAGATGCTTGTTTTAATCCGAGATACAAAGGTTTAGGTATGGTAGCGTTGCCAAATATTTTGATTTTTCAGATCGTTTTACCCATTTTTGCACCATTGGCAGATCTTGTTCTTATTGTAAGTTTAATTTGGAACCATAACGATCCAGACAGTCTACATAAAATATTGATTTATTATGTAGCCTTTATGGTTGTTGATATGCTGGTAAGTTTAATTGCTTTTATTTTCGAAAAAGAAAAACTAAGCAAATTAATATGGCTGATTCCGCAGCGATTTGTATACCGACAATTGATGTATGTAATTTTATTTAGAGCTTTAAGAAGAGCGATAAAAGGTGAAAGTCAAAGTTGGGGTGTGCTTACTCGAACAGGAAATGTTGCAACTGTAAAATGATTTTTTTTTGCCACAGATTAAAAGGATTAAAGGATTTCTGGGGGTAAAACTTTGACAAAGTTGACTATGGATTTTTTTGCCACGAATTTCACGAATTTTCACGAATTTGAAGTGTTTTTTACCACAAATTCCGCAAATTTTCACAAATTTTATGTGATAAATAATTTGTGCTAATTTGCGAAATTTGCGGTTTACAAATAAAAAAGACCTTGTTTTAGCAAGGTCTTTTAATGAAATCAAATTTCAATTTATTTTTTAGCACAGCAAGATTTTTTATCTTTTTTATCTGTTGTCTTTTTACAACAAGATTCTTTTTTAGCTTTTTCTTTTGTTGCTGGTTTTGCTTCCTGAGCAGTCAAGCCAATTGAAAATAGAGCAACGGTAACGATTGTGATTACTTTTGTCATTTTGTTATAATTTATTTTTGTTAGAGGATTGTATTGGTGAATCAAATATACTAACAATTGTTACCGTTGATTCTTACAAAAAGTTAATGTTTTTATAAAAGAAAAATTAAAAACCGCAAGCAATTTCTCATTCTTAATTTATCAAATTTTCTTGAATCTTAATGTTTAAAGATTTCATGATTATGCCTTTATAGTTGTTCTTCAGTAGCTCAAATATTGCTTTTTGTGATTTATAAACAGTTTTATAATTGTCATTTTCAATTTCAATACTTTTAATAGATTTGGTAACTTTAATTATTTCCTCATCATTCCACCTTCCTCTTCCAAAATAAATATATCCACTCTTCTCATCTGGATTATGAGGAATTAAATTGAAGACGATAGAGTCTCCTTTTTTCATTTCATCTAATTGCTCATTTTTAATTTTCGAATTTATAATCAGCTTTACTTTAACAACGCTTTCGCCTTTATTAGTAAACAAAATACTTTGTGAAGGATCACAGCTAGTTAAGAATAGGCAACAAAAAAATAGTAAAAAATAGAATTTTATCATGCTTTATTATTGGTTTTTAGAAAACT
>NZ_CAMLIX010000267.1 GCF_946479975.1 uncultured Flavobacterium sp. | reverse complement strand
TTAATCATCATATCAATCAGCATTTTTTTGATTTTGTGAATGAATATCGCATTCAAAAAGCAATGAATATTTTAAAAGATCCTTCAAAAAAAGACGTAACGGTTTTAGAAATACTCTATGAAGTCGGATTTAATTCGAAGTCATCGTTTAATTCTTCTTTTAAAAAATATACCAATTTAACACCAACGGCTTATAGAAACGCTTTGTAAATGAGTGTTTTGTGAAAAGTCGTACTTCATCCTAGAAAAAGTCGCACCAATTTCCTGATTAGAAATTGGTACGACTTTTTTTTGTCGGTCGAATTCTGAAAATTTCTAAGGCAACTTTGCTTCAAATTAATCGAACAAGTTTAAAACTAGAAATTATGAAAACAATTAACGTCCTTATCTTTTTACTACTGCCACTTTTTTGCCTTGCACAAAAGAACATTAAATTAAACGGAAAAGTTACTGATGAAAAATCACCAATAGCATGGATAGATGTAGTAATCTTAAATCAAGAAGGAAAAATTATAAACGGAACAACGACTAAAGAAGATGGAAGTTTTGAATTGTTTCTAAGTAAAGGATTCTTTAAAATAAAAATAAGTCCGTTAGGATATTCTGAGTACGAAAAAGATATTACGCTCGAAAAAGATACCGATTTAGTTTTAATCACTTTAAAAGAAAGTATGACCAATTTGGGTGAAGTAGTTATTGCAACCAGAAAAAATACGGTAGAACAAAAAATAGATCGTTTGGTTTATAATGTAGAAAATAATGTAACCAATGTTGGAGGAGATGCCTTAAGCGCAATTAATACCGCGCCCGGCGTTGTGGTGCAAAATGATATGATCAATATTTTAGGGAAAGGAGCTTCGCGCGTTATGATAGATGGCAGAAGAATTGAATTAACTGGCGAAGAATTAAATGATTTTTTAAAGTCAATTTCGGCAAATGATATTAAGAGCATTGAGGTTATAAGCAATCCTTCGTCAAAATATGAAGCGGAAGGAACTGGCGGATTAATTAATATTATTATGAAAAAAGGCGCTCGAAATTCTTGGAAAAACACCACTACAGCATCTTACGATCAGAACAAATACGGAATTTTTACTTTGAGAGATAATTTTTATTACAATAAAAATAAGTTTCGATTTTCGGCAAGTATTAATGGAAAAACTGGCGCTAAAAATCTGAAAGAAACGCTGGATATGTATTTTGTTGATGGACCTACAAAAATGAATGCAACATCAAAATTTAATGAGGGAAGTGTGTCTGGAAAAGCATCTCTAGATTATGACTTTTCTGAAAAAACAACTATTGGTTTCCAATTTTTAAAAGACAAAACGAATCCAGATTTTGATTCAAATATTAGAATTAATAAATACAATACTCAAAATCAATTAGAAAGTTATGTGCTTAACGAAAGTTTTTTGGATAGAGAAACAGGAAACCAAACGTACAGTATGTTTTTGAATACAAAACTAGATGAGCGAGGCAGAACATTATCGTTTGATGTTGATTACTTTAATTATTATTCAAAATTTGATAGAGATTTTACGGCAAACAATTATGAAGCAGATGGAACTTTTGTTGATGTAAACCAATCTGGAAGAAATATTTCGAATCAAGATATTGATAATTTGAGTTTTAAGGCAGACATGGAGCATCCGTTTGAAGCTTTCAATTTATCTTATGGAGCAAAATTGAGTTTTACAGACAGCAAAAGTGATGTGGCTTTTTATAATACTATTACAGGAACTCCAGAATTAGATACGAACCAGTCGAATGTATTTAAATATACCGAAAATAATCAGGCGGTTTATTTTAGTGCAGATAAAAAGTTCAACGAAAAATGGAATTTTAAATTAGGATTGAGATTAGAAAATACGCAGACAAATGGTTTTTCTAAAACTTTAAATCAGGAAACGGTAAATGATTATTTTAAGTTATTCCCAACTTTTTTTGGTTCTTACCATAGAAATGAAAATAATGATTTTAGTTTAAGTTATGGAAAGAGAATCCGCAGGCCTAGTTTTTCTTTATTAAATCCGTTTCGTGTTTATATAAGCAGTAATAGTTATTCTGAGGGAAATCCGTTTTTGAAACCTTCTTTTAGTGATAATTTTGAATTTGCGCATTCGTATAAAAAAATATTAAGAACAAGCGTTTTCGTGAATGCAATTACAGATGGTTACGGCGTGATATTTACCGCAAATCCAGAAACGTTAACGCAGGTTATTACAAGAGATAATTATTTTAAAGGTCTTAGTTACGGAATTGGAGAAACCTATTCGGCTAGTTTTGCAGAGTGGTGGGAAAGTGAAAATACACTATATTTTATAGGATCTGATATTAAATTTACGAAAGATATAAATGCGGTTCCGGTGAATGGTCTTCAAATTGATTTTTCTACAAGCAATACTTTTGTTTTAGGAAAAACGTCAAAATTGCAGTTAGATTTTACTTATACAGCACCGTATAAAAGCGGTTTATATGAAACGGGTTATGTGTCAAGTTTGAATATTGGCTATAAACAGGATTTGTTTAATAAATCGGTTCAGATTGCTTTTTTAGTTAATGATATCTTTAATACTTCTTATTTGAAAAATGATGTTTCGATTGTAAACGGCGTGAAGCAGGTTTACAGCCAGAATGAAAGTAACCGATTTGTTCGTTTGTCTGCGGTTTATAATTTTGGAAATAAAAAGATAAACGTCAAAGAACGTGCTTTAGGAAATCAAGAAGAGAAGAAGAGAACGAATTAAATGAGATAATTAGTTAATTTGAAAATGAGATAATTATTCTTTTATCCTAACAGGTTTTTCAAACCTGTTAGGTATTGTATTTTCTACTTAAACTTTTATAATTCTATTTTAAAAAAATACCTAACAGGTTTGAAAAACCTGTTAGGATATTGGAAAGTTGGAATTTGGAATTTTATTTTTGGAATTTTTATTTTGCACGCCCAGATTATAAAAAGAATGCCAATAGAATTCCGAGAACAATCATAGATACTTTGGCAATGTTGAATTTATGTCCTTCACTGCTTTCGAAGATTATTGTTGATGAAATATGAAATAAAATACCAATTACGATGGCTGTAATTTCGGTATAATAATCGTTTAAGACGGTTAAATATTCTGAAGCTACGGTTCCAAGCGGTGTCATAATGGCGAAAACAAGCATGAAAGCAAAAATGGCTTTTTTGTCTAAATCGGCATTGATGAAAAATGTCGTTAAGATCACGGCAATAGGCAAGTGGTGAATGGCAATGCCAATGGCCAGACCATGATGATGACTTACTGGAAATCCTTCTAAAAAGGCATGAATGCATAAACTAATGAACAAAAGCCACGGAATTTGAGACATTTTTGCGTGCCCGTGTACGTGTCCGTGTTCTGCGCCTTTGGAGAAAAATTCGAGTATGATTTGGAATAGAATTCCGACCATAATAAAGATTCCGATATTATGATTGTGCGATTCGTAAACTTCTGGAAGAAGATGCATTACGGTTAAAGACAATAAAAAAGAACCGCTGAAAGCCAGCAGTAATTTTAAATTGGTTTTGTTTTTTGGTTTAATAAACAAAGCCACACTATATCCTAAAAGTACAGAAAATAACGGTAGTAAATAGTTCATCTTTTTGTTTAATCGTTTTTTGTTTAATCGTTTAATCGGTTTCTCTGTTAGTTTGTTTAACGATTAAACAAATTAACGGTTTAACGATTAAACCTATTTAAAAATCATGATTAATCTTTCGCTTTCGGTTTTATGGAATTTTTTAAGTTTATAATCTCCAAAAATATCTAGTAGATAAATTCCTGCTTCATCCATCATATCTTGAAAATCTTTTAAAGTTAAGGCTTTTACTTTTTCGGTAAAATGGTATTTTCTGCCTTTGTCTTCAAAATCAATTTCTTTAAAAATATGTCCGTCTTCAACGTATCTTTTGATGTGGAAATCAATTTCGTCAACGGTTTTTGTTTCTTCGGGAACAAGAGTATCGACAACTTGAGCGACGTTCATAAAATCGATTACGGCAAATCCGTACTCAGATAAACTTTCTTTAATGGCTTTTAAAGTAGTCAGATTATCGTCGTCGTTTTCAAAATAGCCAAAGCTTGTAAACAAATTGAAGATCGCGTCGAACTTTTCTTCAAAAGGTTCGCTCATGTCGTGCACTTTAAAATGAAGTGTGTCGTTACTGTTTTTACTGGCTTCTGCAATACTGTTTTCAGATAAATCGGCACCTAAAACATCGTAGCCCAATTGATTTAAATAAATAGAATGACGTCCTTTACCGCAAGCCAAATCAAGTACTTTTGCTTTTTCTGGCAAGTTGAGATAATGCGTCAAATTGTCCATGAAAATTTGCGCTTCACGATAATTTCGATCCTTGTAAAGAATGTGATAATATGGCGTGTCAAACCATGAAGAATACCAGTTTTGATTGTCGTCTTCTTGATTTTGGATGGATTCGTTATGCTTTTCAGACATTTATTCTATTTCAATTAATTCAAAGTCCGGCAAATTTAGTGTATTTTTGCCGAAAAATTACTATTTCGCAGCGATACATTGTTGCATTATGAAGAGAGATGCTAGAGTGCGTCTTTTAAATTTTTAGTTTTTTTTAATTTAAAAGTAAAGATGGAAGAAAATTTTAAAATGATTGCCAAATGTTTTTTTGGCTTTGAAGAAATATTAGAACAAGAATTGCGTACACTTGGAGCTCAGGATGTTGAAAAAGGGGTGAGAATGGTGAGTTTTAAGGGAGATAAAGGTTTTATGTACAAAGCCAATTTGTCTCTGCGTACGGCGCTAAAAGTCTTAAAACCAATTTATTCTTTTAGAGCAAACAACGATCAGGCATTATACAAAGGGATTTCGGGTTTAAACTGGTCTAAGTATTTAAATGCTAATCAGACTTTTGTAATTGATACAACGGTTCATTCTACTTATTTCAATCATTCTGAATTTGTTTCTCAAAAATGTAAAGATGCTATCGTAGATCAGTTTAGAGAAAGAACGGGTCAGCGACCAAGTATTGATAAGCAATATCCAGATTTACGTATTAATATTCATATTGATAAAGATCAGGTTTCTGTGGCTTTAGATACTTCTGGAACTTCGCTTCATCAGCGTGGTTATAGAACGGCGACTAATATTGCTCCTATTAACGAAGTTTTGGCAGCGGGAATTCTTTTATTATCAGGCTGGGACGGACAAACTCATTTCTTGGATCCAATGTGTGGTTCTGGAACTTTCTTGGCAGAAGCCGCAATGATTGCCTGCAATATTCCAGCAAACATCAACAGAAAAGAATTTGCTTTTGAAAAATGGAAAGATTGGGACAACGACTTATTTGATAAAGTGGTTGATAGTTTAATGAAGAAAACGAGAGAGTTTAATTATACGATAAAAGGTTTTGATAAAGCACCAAGTGCTGTAAGTAAAGCAAAAGACAATATTAGAAATGCCAATTTAGAAGATTATGTAAAGATTTCTGAAGAAAACTTTTTTGATAGCGAAAAAGAAACAGAAGGAAAGCTTCATATTGTTTTCAATCCGCCATACGATGAGCGTTTAGACATTCATATGGAAAAGTTTTATGCAAGTATTGGTGACACTTTAAAGAAAAGTTATCCGGGAACAAATGCTTGGTTTATTACAGCAAATCTAGAAGCCTTAAAGTTTGTAGGCTTAAAACCTTCAAGAAAAATAAAACTTTTTAACGCAAGTCTAGAAGCACGTTTGGTGAAATACGAAATGTACGAAGGAAGTAAGAGAACGAAATTTCAAGTTTCTGAATAGGAGCAAAGGCACAGAGGTTCAAAGCTGCAAAGGAAACTTGGCGCTTAGAACTTCATAAGAATTTTAAAATATAATTTAGTTCAAATCTTTATTGCTTTAAGTCGCAAAGAAAAAACTTTGTTGCTTTGAGTCTTTGCAACTTTGAACCTTAAAATAAAAACCATGTCAAAACTACAACTAAGAGCTTTTTTATATCAACTTGCAGCATTTGCTGTTTTATTTCTTGCGTTTCGATTTTTAATTGCTGCTTACACTGGCTTGACTGGAATTTGGATTCCGTTGACGGCTTTTGTAATTGGGACTATTGTTGGTCCTAAATTTCAAGCGGTAAAAACAAAAGACGGAGAGAAACTATTTATGAAATGGCTTTTTATAAAAGGTATTAAAGAGGTTAAATAATATATAAACCG
>NZ_CAMLIX010000266.1 GCF_946479975.1 uncultured Flavobacterium sp. | reverse complement strand
TCCAGTTCATATATGCGGCCATCAAAATCATTGCCGTAACAAAAGCTGATGAAGCAACAGTTAATTTAGATTTTCTGTCAAATGCTAATCCGAAGAACATTGTTGACCACGCCACATATACTATAGATTCGTAAGCATTACTCCAAGGTGCATGACCCGATATGTACCAACGTGCAATTAATCCTAATGTGTGAAGTACAAATAAAAGTCCGACAAGAACATGGAATACATTTACGGTAATACGAAGCCATTTCTTCTCAAAGAAAATATTTAAAATTGTAAACGTAAGCATCAAAATTGCTATTGTAATATACCAGTAAGGTAAAACCTTGAAAACATCATATTTATTGTATGCAATCTCTGCATCAATTTTTTGTTCGCTTGGTCTTACTTTTGCTCCAAATTTCTTTTGGAAACCATTTATGCTTTCTACCAATTGATCTGCTGTATCCCAGTTTTTAGAAATTGAACCGTTATTCAATGCACTAAAATATAACGGAAGGATTTGTCCAACATATGTAGAATCCATTCCCTTAAAACCAGCATTATCACGTTCTAGATAAGAAACCCATTTATGATTTGTGTCATTTGGAACAGGGAAAATTTTCAAAATTCTTCCGCTTAATGCAGATTCCATTATATTTACTTTTTTGTCTGTCTCAATGTAATCTTTTTCAAAATTATTCGGATTTGCTACTTTGTAGGCTGCATCTAAATACGGAGTTAGTTTATAATTTCCTTGTTCGTCAAAGAATTTTACAAACGGAGCGTATTTATCTTTTGAGTCAATTCCGATAATTTTACGAATACTGTCGTTTCCTGGTTTTATGTAAATCAAAGGAACTTGAATCCAAACCTGAGCATATTGCGTCATAGATAATAAAACCTGATCAGAATTCATTTCGTTATACTTGTCAGCGTGGCTTACTTTACGAAGTAATTCAGATGAAAACGTATTAATTGGTTTCATTCGTCCTCCAGCATCCTGAATAATCAAACGGCCGAATTTTGCAGCATGTGCTTCTGGCGCTTTATAAATATTCAGTAACGAATCTAATTGTTTTTTACTTGGCGGAGCCGTAATGTGATTGGAGTGATCGTTTGGATCTGCATTGTGATTATGTTCGTGTTCATGAACATGCCCCGGAGTATGAACATGTGGCGCTTGTTGTGCAAAACCGTTTAACCCAATTAATAAAATTAAAAGAGTCATTAATTTTTCTTTCTTCTTTTGAATCGCGTCCAACTTCTTTTTCAAATCACCAAAACGAGAATGTTTAGTAAACATAATAGCCATTAAACCAATGTATAAAAGAAAATATCCTAAATAAGTAATATTGGTTCCCCAAAAATCATGATTTACAGACAATACAGTTCCTTTTTCGTCTGGATCAAATGAAGATTGGAAAAAACGATACCCTTTATAATCTAAAACGTTATTCATAAAAATATCTGCATCAAATGTTTCTGTAGAATCCTGAACCGTTACTTTACTTTTAAAAGAAGAATAACTTTTCTCTGTTCCAGGATATTTATCTGCAATAAAGTCGTTTAATCTTACTTTGAAAGGAAGAATGTATGCTTTACTTCCGTAGAATAAAGAATATTCAACATTTCCTATTTTTACTGTTTTAGCCTCGCCAACTTGTCCTTTGGAACCAAAAAGCATTACTTCTTTTTCCTGACCTTCGGCTTTTACTTTAACAACCAAAGCATCTGAGTGAGATTTAGCTTTAAAGTCATTATTAGATTCATATTCTACTTTTCCTTTCATTGCAGGATCTGGAAATACAATTCTAATATCTCCAATACTGTATAAAGAACGCATCATTAAAGGCTGCACATTGTCTTTTGTAACTTTACCTTTCATTTGATCTGCCATTCTCATAAATTCACCTTCAAATGGAGTTTGAATCGTATATTTTTCTCCAGTTGTATTGATGTTAATTGCACCAGCAGTTGGTTTATTCAATGCAAACAAAACATTATGAATGTTCTGAACCTCGCCTTCTTTAAGATAATGTTCTTCACGACCTCCAGAACCAGCTTCAACCAATTTAAGATATAAAGTTCCCTTTGGATCTGCTTTGACCACTTCCTTTGCTCCCATTATATAATTTGAATAGGTAACTTCAAACGGAGTTTCATCAAATTTTCCTGAAAGTGTAAAATCGTTGTTAGTAGCAGGAGAAAGTAAAAGACTTTTTTCAAAAACTCTTCTTTTCATTTCGCCCTTATATTCACCGTCTGCAAAAACGGTTAAAAAAGTTTTGTCTGAATAAACCTGATTTTCTGCCGCTCCTTCGCGAATTGGCATCATTCCTTCATAACTAATATATCGAGTAATAAAAGCTCCTGTAATGATAAAAATAAAAGAAAGGTGAAGTAACAAAGTTGCCCATTTTTCTTTTTTATGTAGTTGGTAACGTTTGATATTTCCGAGGAAATTAATCACAAAAACAAGCATTATTGCTTCAAACCACCAAGTATTATAAATTAAAATTCTGGCAGTATCGGTATTGTATTTACTTTCGATAAAGGTTCCAACACCCATTGCAATTGCGAATGTTAAAAAAAGAACGGCCATTAATCGTGTAGAAAACAAAAAAGAGAATATTTTTTTATCCATTTCTTAGGAATTACATTGTATAAAAGTGCGACAAAAGTACTCAAAAATGTTGATTAGCAGAGTCTGCCTTTTGTTAATAAAAACCAAAAATAAGGACTATTTTTCAAACAAATTGATAATACAGAAAGTTTAAACCTACAAAATAAATGCATTTTTAATAAACAATGACATTGATCGAGAAAGTGTTATAAATGAAACAAAAAAACAGAACTATAAAATGTTCAAAAAAGCAATATGATTAGATTTATACTGACTTAACATTAAAAAAATAATACTAATTTTGCTTTTATGATTCAGATAAATATAATTGGTTCTGGCAATGTTGCCCAACATTTGATTAAGGCTTTTAGTGCCAGCAAAATTGTTGAAATAAAACAAGTTTTTTCTAGAAAAACAGAATCCGTACATCATCTGGTTGATTTTGAAAAAATTGTTACAGATTATAATGATCTACAAACCGCAGATCTTCATATAATTGCAGTTTCAGACAATGCAATTACTGAAGTTTCAGAACTGCTCCCATTTAATAATCAGTTAGTGGTTCATACCTCTGGAACATCCTCTCTTGATGTTTTAAATGAAAAAAATCGCCGTGGAGTATTTTATCCGCTGCAGACTTTTTCCAAGAATAAAGAAATCGATTATTCTGTAATTCCTTTCTGTCTGGAAGCAGAAAATACAGCCGATTATAAACTACTTGAAACGATTGCAAAAAGTGTTTCAACTGCCGTTTATTCTATTAGCTCAGAACAACGAAAATCGCTTCATGTTGCTGCAGTTTTTGTGAGCAACTTTACTAATCATTTATATCATTTGGGACAGGAAATTTGTGAAGAAAATCAGCTTCCATTTGCAATTCTAAGACCTCTAATTCAAGAAACTGCGGACAAAATAAACACACTCGATCCTGCTGAAGCTCAAACGGGGCCAGCCATTCGTCACGATTCGAATACAACCGATGCACATTTGGCTTTTTTACAAGACGAAAACAAAAAAAATATCTATAAAATCCTAACACAATCTATACAAGATAATGGCAAAAAGTTATAAAGAAATAATGAATGACATCACAACGTTTGTTTTTGATGTAGACGGCGTACTTACAGACAGTTCTGTTTTGGTAACCAATGAAGGTGAAATGTTAAGAACAATGAATATTCGCGATGGTTACGCTTTAAAAGCAGCAATTGAAAGTGGTTACAACGTATGTATTATTTCTGGCGGAAGCAATGAAGGTGTACGCATACGCCTTCGTAATCTTGGCGTTACAGACGTTCATTTAGGAACTCCTGACAAGGTAAAAACTTTAAAAGAATACACCGATCTTCATAACATTAATCCTGAAAACGTGTTATATATGGGAGATGACATTCCAGATTTTCATGTAATGAAATTAGTTGGTCTTCCAACCTGTCCGCAGGATGCAAGTCCTGAAATTAAAAATATCTGCCGTTATATTTCGCATGTAAAAGGCGGTCGCGGCGCTGCAAGAGATGTAATCGAACAAGTGATGAAAGTGCAGGGAAAATGGATGGAATATTTTAATGGACAACACGATTAAGTTTTTTAGTATTCAGTGGCAGTCGCAGTTTTCAGTTAAAACTTAGTACCTTAGAACCTTAGCACCTCAGAACCTTAAAAAATGAAATACCTAAAACTTATTCGCTATAAGAATTTATTAATGCTGGCTTTTATGCAGCTGCTTTTTCGTTATGCTTTTTTAGAACAGTCCAATATACCGCTGGCTTTATCTGACTGGCAGTACGGTTTATTGGTTTTAAGCACCGTTTTATTGGCTGCAGCGGGTTATGTCATTAATAACATTTATGATGTAGCTACCGACAGTATCAATAAACCGCAAGATGTCGTTGTGGGCAAAGGAATTACAGAAACAGCGGCTTATAATATTTATATCGGTTTGAATATTTCTGGAGTGGCGATTGGTTTTATATTATCAAATATTATTTTAAGACCTTCATTTGCTTCTTTATTTATATTAATTGCTTCACTGCTCTATTTTTATGCGACAACCTTAAAACAAATTATGATTTTAGGGAATTTTATCGTGGCATTACTTCTTGCTATAAGCGTTTTAATAATTGGCGTTTTTGATCTTTTTCCTGCCACTACTGCCGAAAATAAAGCACAAATGGCAAGCCTTTTTTCTATTTTAATTGATTATGCATTATTTGCTTTTATGATTAATTTTATACGTGAAATAGTTAAAGACATTGAAGACGTAAACGGAGATTACAATCAAGGAATGAATACTTTACCAATTGCAATAGGAATTAATAGAGCTTCAAAAATTGTCTTAGGACTGGCAGTAATTTCATTCATTTCATCAGCATTGTATGTCTACACTTATTTCATGGTAAATAAGCTTTACATTGTTGTTTTATATGCTGCAGCAACGGTTTTGGCACCACTTTTATATTTTGTAGTAAAGATATTTGAGGCCAAATCGCAAAAAGATTTTAATCATCTCAGTACCATATTGAAACTGGTTTTATTTTTCGGAATTTTATCAATCTTAGTTGTCGCTCTAAATATCAAATACAATGCTTAAAGAAAAACTTAAAAAATACACTATAATTCTAGCTTCTGGTTCGCCTCGAAGACAACAGTTTTTTAAGGATTTGGATCTTGATTTCGAAATTCGCTTAAAAGATGTGAAAGAAATTTATCCGCCCGAATTAAAAGCGGTAGAAATAACAGATTTCCTTGCAGAACTTAAAGCCAATGCATTTGAAGGTGAATTGAAGGAAAATGAAATCCTAGTAACAAGTGACACCATTGTATGGCATCAGAACAAAGCTCTAGGGAAACCAAAAAACGCCGAAGATGCGTTTGCAATGATCAAATCAATGTCAAATACAACACACGAAGTTATTACTTCAGTTTGCTTTAAAACGGTTTCCTCTTCTACTCTACTGCACGATATTACCAAAGTGACTTTTAATGAGCTGTCAGATGAAGCTATTTTGTATTATATCGAAAATTACAAACCTTATGATAAAGCTGGAGCTTATGGCATTCAGGAATGGTTTGGTTTTATGGCAGTTGCAAAAGTTGAAGGATCTTATACCAATGTTATGGGGCTTCCAACAGCCAAAGTCTACGATTTTTTGACTACATTAGTATAAAATAAAAATTTATGTTTTCTTTTAAAGAGTATAGCCGAGAAATAATAGCTACAATTATTCTTCTTGCAATTTTGATCGTGTTACGAATGGTAATTGCAAAACTCATCAGACGTTTTGCCTCTACTAGTCAGTTGTTTGAACACCGTACTAATTTGGTAATCAAGTATATCAATATTTTAATGAATATACTTTTTACTACTACTCTCATTGTAATTTGGGGAGTTCAGACAGATGATATTTTTGTAACTGTTTCTTCTATTGCAACCGTTATTGGCGTTGCCATGTTTGCACAATGGTCTATTTTGAGCAATATTACGGCGGGAATGATTTTGTTCTTTTCTTTTCCATTTAGAATTGGTGACACTATTAAAATTCATGATAAAGATTTTCCTATCGAAGCTGAGATTGAAGATATAAACACTTTTCACGTAAGTTTAAAAACCAAAGAAGGAGAGAAAATCG
>NZ_CAMLIX010000265.1 GCF_946479975.1 uncultured Flavobacterium sp. | reverse complement strand
AAGACCAGTGATTGATTTGATTAATGAAAGTTACCCTCGTTTGGATAATGTTCGTTTTGGATTCTTCCAAGAAAATATCAAAAATCCTAAAAAATGGAGTTCAGAAGAACCGAATTTATATACGATGGTGATTTCGATAAAAGATAAAAACGGAAATGTTACAGAAGCTAAAAGCTGTAAAGTAGGTTTCCGTTCAATAGAATTCTCGAAAGAAAATGGAAAAATGCTCATCAACGGAAAAGAAACGTATGTGTATGGAGTAAATCGTCACGATCATCATCCAACAAGAGGAAAAGCCGTTACGAGAGAAGACATCAAAGAAGATATTACAACTATTAAAAAGTTCAATTTCAACTTTATCCGTACAAGTCATTATCCAAACGATCCTTATTTCTACGAATTATGCGATCAATACGGAATCATGGTGATGGACGAAGCCAATCAGGAAACACACGGAATTGGTGGTAAATTAAGCAACGATCCAAAATGGACAAACGCTTATTTAGAACGTATGTCAAGAATGGTAGAACGCGACAAAAACCATCCGTCTGTTGTGATGTGGAGTTTGGGTAACGAAGGAGGAAAAGGACCAAATCATTCCGCAATGTCGGGCTGGGTTCACGATTTCGACATTACGCGTCCGGTGCATTATGAACCAGCACAAGGAAATGCAAAATTAGACGGTTATATCGATCCGCTTGATCCGAGATATCCAAAAACAATCGATCACGCTTATCGATTCGAAAATCCGCAAGATGATTCTTATGTTGATATGGTGAGCCGTTTTTATCCAGGCGTTTTCACACCGAAATTTTTAGTAGATCAAAAGAAAGATACGCGTCCGATTATTTTCGTTGAATATTCTCATTCCATGGGGAATTCAGTTGGAAATCTTAAAGAATTATGGGATGAATTTCGCTCGCTTCCAAGAGTTATCGGTGGCTGTATTTGGGAGTTTAAGGATCAGGGAATCGTGAAACATGATTCAAGATCAGGTCAGAATTATTTTGCACACGGAGGAGATTTTGGCGAAAAATACCACGATGGAAACTTCAATACAAAAGGAATTGTAGATTCTAACGGAAAGCCAAAAGGTTCTCTTTTTGAAAATAAATGGGTTTATCAGCCAGCGATTTCAACTTTAATCGGAAATCAATTAGAAATTAAAAATCGTCAGGCAGTTAAATCTTTAGAAAGTTATATTCCAGTTTTAAAAGTTTTAGAAAACGGAAACGTAATCAAAACTCAGATTTTAAAACCATTAAAACTAGAAGCAGGACAATCGACAACAATAGACGTAAGTTCATATCTTCCAAAAATGAAAAATGATGCTGAATATCTTTTGAATATAGAATTTCAGCTTTCAGAGGATGAACTTTGGGCTTCAAAAGGATATGTTGTTGCCGAAGATCAATTTCAATTGAAAAAGAAAGAAGCTTTGGTTTTGAATGCTAAAAAAGAAGCTTTGAATGTTTCGGAATCAGATTCGGATTTTAAAATTAAAGGAAAAACTTTTGACATCAATATTAGTAAAGCAAACGGAGCTTTGAGTTCGTATGTTTTCAACGGAGAAGAACAAGTTTTTGCGCCAATGCTTCCAAACTTCGTTCGACCATTAACAGACAACGACAAACGCGGTTGGAAATCGCAAAAGTTGCTGAAACAATGGTACAAAGCGAAACCAAAATTGGTGAATGTTAAAATTGACAAATCGGCTTCTGAAATTAAAGTAATAAGCGATTACGAAATTATTAAAGACAGCGCAAGCGTAAATGTGGTTTACAATATCAGCCCAGACGGAGTGATAAAAGTAGATTACAGTTTAAAAGCATCAGACAAACTGCCAAACATTCCAAAAATCGGAATGCAGATGGGAGTTCAAAGAAAATTCGATCAGATTTCGTGGTTTGGAAAAGGAGAATTGGAGAATTACAGCGATAGAAGTTTTGGCTCGTTTGTTGGTAAATATTCACTTCCAATTAATGACTTTATCGAACATTATCCCAAACCACAAGAAAACGGAAACCGTTGCGATGTACGATGGATGGCACTAACAACGCCTCAGAAAAATCAAGGTTTTGTTGTTGTAAATGATACTAAAGTTTTAAGCATGAGCGCTTGGCCTTACACACAAGAAAATCTTAGCGCATCAGGTCATACATATGACTTAGAAGACCCAGGATTTTTGACCGTAAATATTGATTTAATGCAAATGGGCGTTGGAGGAAATGATAGCTGGACATTAGTCGCACAGCCAATTGAGCAATATCAGATTAAGTCTGGAAATTATGAATATAGTTTTTATTTAATGCCTTTCAGTGGTTCGAAGAATCAGTTGGAAAGCAGTTTGAAGAAGTTCAAATATTAGAAATTGATAATTAAAAATTAAGAATTAAAAATTAAAGATATAGTTTGTCATTTCGAGGAACGAGAAATCACACGCGGGATTCGACACAGATTGAAGACAAACTTTGAGGAGTTGCTAGTTTGATTCTTCCTTCGTCAGGATGACAAAACAGACAAAAAAAATAGTATGTATCAAACCCGACAGGTTTTAAAAACCTGTCGAGTTTACGGAGAGAAAAAAATCCCTTAAATCTGCAAAATCTGCGAGAGTAAAATTTTCCCGCAGATTTTGCAGATCAAGCAGATTATCAAAATTAAATTGAATCAAAATATAAAAATGTTCAACAAGAAACACCTCTTTTTTATCCTTCTTCTCGCAAGCATCGTCTCCGCGCAAGAAATCCATAAAAAAGAATCTTTTCAGCCAACACTAGAATCCTCCAAAACTTGGGTGTATTGGTATTGGATGAAATCGGCTTATTCTAAAGCAGGAATCACAGCCGATTTAGAAGCCATGAAACAAAATGGAATTGCAGGCGCCTATTTAATGACCATCAAAGGCCCGGCAAATCCGCCATTAATTGATCCGCCAGTTTTACAGCTGACTCCTGAATTTTGGGATATGATTCATTGGGCTTTTAAAGAAGCAGATCGTTTAGGTTTGAAGCTCGCTTTTCACGGAGCCGACGGATTTGCGGTTGCAGGTGGTCCATGGATTACACCTGAAATGTCAATGCAGAAAGTAGTTTGGTCAACAACTGAAATTTCAGGAGGAAAGAAAGTTACTTCAAAACTTACAGTTCCAGAGCATTACAAGGATTATTACAATGACATTGCAGTTTTTGCAATCCCGATAAAAGAATATCAAACAACATCACAAATTCAATTGCCAAAAGTTACGACATCAAACAATACTGATGCTTCATTTTTGGCAGATTCTAAGAAAGATGAAAACTTCAAATTTGCAGATGCAGGTTGGATTCAGTACGAATTTGCACAGCCTTTTACTTGCAAATCTATTGTTATTGAAACCAAAGGAAGAGATTATCAGGCACAGCGTTTAATCGTAGAAGTGAGCGATGATGGAATTCATTTTAAATTCCACGAAAGATTGATTGCACCGCGCCATGGTTGGCAGGATATGGATTTTTCGAATACACATACAATTACGCCTGTTACAGCAAAATATTTCAGATTTGTTTATGATCCAGTAGGAACAGAACCTGGAGCAGAAGATTTGGATTTTGCGAAATGGAAACAGAATTTGAAAGTAAGTAAAATTACGCTTTCAAATCAGTCCTTAATTAATAATTACGAAGGAAAATCGGGAGCAATTTGGCGTTTGACTCCAGAAACAACTAAGAATGAAATTCCGAATACAGATGCATTCAAAAAATCAGAAATTATTAATATTTCGAGTTTTGTTGATGCTGAAGGAAATTTAAATTGGAAAGCGCCAAAAGGGAAATGGAAAATTATCCGAATGGGGCATACTTCTACAGGACATGAAAATGCAACGGGCGGAGCAGGAAAGGGATTGGAAGTAGATAAATTTAATCCCGAATTAATTCGCTTTCAATTAGATCATTGGTTTGGAGAAGCCGTGCGTTCTGCTGGTCCGGAACTGGCTTCAAAAGTTCTAGAAATTCTGCATTTTGACAGTTGGGAATGCGGAAGCCAAAATTGGTCTTCGGTTTTTCAGGCTGAATTTAAAAAAAGACGCGGTTATGATATTGTCGATTATCTGCCTGTCATGGCTGGAATTCCAGTAGAAAGTGCCGATTTTTCAGAGAAAGTTTTGTACGATGTCAGAAAAACAATTGGTGATTTAGTTGCAGATAATTTCTATGGAACTGTCGCTCAAATTGCGAAAGAATATAAGGTTAAATTAAGTTCAGAAAATGTTGCGCCAACCATGATGAGCGATGCTTTATTGCATTATAAATATGTCGATTATCCAGGTGGTGAATTTTGGCTGAAAAGCCCAACACACGACAAACCTTTTGATATGGTGGATGCCATTTCTGGCGGACATATTTATGGGAAAGATATTATTCAGGCAGAATCTTTTACGGCTTTGCGAATGGATTGGGACGAACATCCGGGAAATCTGAAAACAACTGCAGACCGAAATTATGCTTTAGGAATCAACCGTTTATTCTATCATGTTTTTGTTCATAATCCCTGGACGGACAGAAAACCCGGAATGACTTTAGACGATATCGGAACCTTTTTCCAAAGAGACCAAACGTGGTGGAAACCCGGAAAAGCTTGGTTTGATTATTGCCAACGCGTGCAGTTTCAGTTGCAAAAAGGAAAACCTGTAATTGACTTGGCGGTTTTTATTGGCGAAGATTATCCGTCGCGTTCTTTTGTTCCAGATCGTTTGGTGCCTTTTATTCCCAATGTTTTTGGAAAAGAACGATTAGACAGCGAGAAAATCCGTTTAGAAAATGATGGCCAGCCAACAGCCAAAATGCCGAAAGAAGTGACTTATTCTAAAAATATCACCGATTTATCTCAGTGGATTAATCCATTAAATGGTTATCAATACGATTCATTCAATGCCGATGTTTTAATTAACAGAGCGAAAGTCGTAAACGGAAAAGTAACTTTTAAAGGCGGAATCGAATACGGGGCTTTACTGTTTCCGGGAAGTCATAAAATGGCGCCGAATAAAATTTTGTCTTTGGCTTCTGCCGAAAAAATCCTGCAATTGCTAAAAGATGGAGCAACCATTTTTGTAGATGAAAAACCAACTATTCAGCCCGGAATTCAATCAGAACCGGATCAAAAGAAATGGCAGAATGTAATTGATGAAATTTGGAATAACGCTGATTCGTCTTCATGGAAAATCGGAAAAGGAATGGTTGTTAAATTACCTTATTTAGGAAATGATTTCGCTTCTATCGGAATTATGCAAGATGTTTATTTTCCAAATTTGAATAGAGCTGATTCTGAAACGATTGCCTGGACGCACCGAAAAGCAGATAATGAAGAAGTATATTTTCTTTCGAATCAAAAAGGAGAAAAAAGAACATTTGACGCTTCTTTCAGAATAGCTAAAAAAGTGCCACAATGGTACAATCCAGTTACCGATAAAACTTCGGCTTTAGCCAATTGGAAAATAGAAAATGGAAGAACAATTGTTTCTTTAACTTTAGAGGCTAACGAATCTGGTTTTGTGATTTTCAAAGAAGAAACCAAAGAAGTTTTTGCTAAAGAAAAGACTTCTGAATTTGAAAAAGTTCAGGTTTTAGATGAAAACTGGGAACTTCAATTTGATCCAGAATTTAAAGGTTCGAAAGAAGTGGTAAAAACAAACAAACTTTTTGATTGGAGCACTTCAGAAAATGATCAGATTAAGTATTATTCAGGAACTGTGATTTATAAAAAGGAGTTTGTTTGGAAAGGAAAAGATTCGAATAAAATCTGGCTTGATTTAGGTGAAATTGCCAATATAGCTGAGATTTCAATTAACGGAAGAGACTGCGGAACACTTTGGACTTTCCCATTCAAAACAGACATTTCGCAAGCTTTACAAAAAGGAAAAAATACAATCGTAATAAAAGTGACAAATACATGGGCAAACCGTTTAATCGGCGATCAAAAATTGCCAAAAGAAGAAAGATTAACCTGGACAACAGCGCCATTTAGATTGGAAGGAAATCCGTTGTTGAAAGGGGGATTAATTGGACCGGTTATGATTTTAAAAGAAAAGTAGGTAAAAATGTGTCGAACCTACGGCTCTTTTTATTGTATCCAGCATTGGAAACTGGACTAAAGTCCAGCCTTACAAAATGTTTCGAGCCTATGGCTCTATAGTACGATGTAAAAGTTCTGGAGGAACGATTTATATTGTAGCGTCGGGTTTTAACCCGATGGACGATCAGATTG
>NZ_CAMLIX010000264.1 GCF_946479975.1 uncultured Flavobacterium sp. | reverse complement strand
GAAGATATAAACACTTTTCACGTAAGTTTAAAAACCAAAGAAGGAGAGAAAATCGTTTTTCCTAATAATTTACTTTTGCAAAAAGGAATTTCAATTATTCCTATTAAATACGAAGAAAAAGAGTTTTTTGATTAAAATTTGAATGGGAATTTTATAACGCCGAGAAAAAAAGCTAGAACACAAAACGACAAATAAAGTGTAATATTTGTTTTATAAAATCAGCTTAATTCTAAATAAAAATGACTCGGCCAATAACTCTACCCTTTTATGCAAAACTTGCATTCATTCTAATTAACCTAATTTGTTTTGCTTTTATTTTGTGCTTAGGAAAAGATATCCTAACACCAGTTTTACTAGCATTTTTATTTGCTGTTTTACTACTTCCAATTTATACTTTTTTTAATACTAGATTAAAATTCCCTAGACATTTGGCGGCAATAATCTGCCTTTTAATTTTCCTCTCTTTTATTGTCGGAATTTTGGTGTTTATTTCCTATCAAGCTACTTCAATGGCAAATGATTTTGATACAATAAAAAAGAATGCCAACGCATTTATTATTCAAATTCATAAATTTATAAAAGACAATTTTCAGGTAAGTATTGGTGATCAAAAGAAATACTTGGATTCTATGACAAAGGATTCTGTTAAAACCGGCCAGGCAAAATTAGGTTCATTTATAATATCTGTCAGTGATGTCCTTTTAGACAGTATGATTATCGTTGTTTATACTTTCTTGTTTTTAATTTATAAAGAACACTTTAAACTGTTTTTAGCCAAATTGATCAAAAAAGAAAATCACCCTGTTTTGATGGATATATTATCGCAAGTAAAAGTTTCAATTAATAATTACATTGTCAGTCTGATTATCGAAATGATTGTTGTTTCTGTATTAACGGGATTAGGATTGTGGATAATCGGAATCAAATATTTTATCCTATTGGGATTAATTACAGGGATTCTAAACTTAATACCTTATATCGGAATAACAATTGCCGGAATCATTACTGTTTTAGCATCCTTAACAGGCTCTGCAGAAGTATCAATGATTTTAGGAATTCTAATAGTAAATATAATTGTCCAATTTATTGACAACAACTTATTAGTGCCATTAATTATTAATTCTAAAGTAGAAATCAATGCTTTCGTCTCTATTATAGGAATTATTATTGGAGGTGCTGCAGCCGGAATTTCAGGAATGTTTTTAGCAATTCCACTATTGGCAATTTTAAAAATTATTTTTGACCGAATTGAACCTCTCTCTCCTTGGGGTTATTTGATGGGAAATCATGTACCGCGGAACTTTAGATGGAGAAAAAGAAAAGTTGCAACAGAAAATTAAAAAGAGCGTTATACTGTAAAACCTCTTATTTATTCCTACATTCATTAAAAAATAAAAATATTTAGAAGAAATCTACCGAATGTTATTAAACAAAAAAATACTGTTTTTCATACTGCTTTGCTTTTTTCTGCAAAGCGGATATGCTCAGGTAGGTACTCCTAAAAAAGAATCTAAAACTACAAAAGACACCATAGAGTTTTACAACAAAATTCGTAACTATTCTAAAAAAAATAAGTTTACGCAGACCATGCACAAGCTATTTTTTAGGTCTAAAAAACCGAAGAAAAAAGAAGAGTTATTGGTTAAGATTGACTCTACAAATTACGATGGTAAAATTATTCGTAAAATCAATATAATCACTTTAGATCCTTTTGGTCATTCTGTTGCCGATACAGCACAAATGCCCAAAAACTGGGGAGAAAGAACAGGAAACAGACTTCATTTAAAAACAAAAAAAATAGCCATCTATAATTTATTGTTATTTAAAAGAAATACACCTTATGACACCTACAAAATATTGGAGTCTGAGCGTTTAATTCGTGCGCAGCGCTATGTAACAGCAGTTCGAATTTCAAATCGAACAGTAGGTCAAGCATCAGATTCTGTAGATGTTACGATTCGGGTTTTAGATTCGTGGAGTACAATTCCGAGATTTTCTATCTCAAGTAATCGGGTTTCTGTAGGTATCAAAGAAAAAGATTTCTTTGGATCTGGACAGCAGTTAGAATATCGTTTTACCAATCGTTTTGATGATGGACGTAATGCCAATGAGGCTACTTACACGGTTCCGAATATTAAAAACACCTACATAAGTACAATTCTTCATTATAGAAAAGATTTAGAAAACAACTATATTAAAAGTATAGATGTAGAACGTGACTTCTATTCGCCTTTGACCAAATGGGCGGGCGGTATTTATGTAGATGAATCTTATAGAAGAGATACGCTCCAGGCGCCGGATCTGTCTTATGCTTATCAACCTATTAAATATAAATCGCAGGATTTTTGGGCTGGACATGCTTTTAAAGTTTTTGAAGACGAACATAAAGCAATAACGAATCTGGTAACAACTGTTAGATTTTTAAATGTAAATTATACGGAAGTTCCAACCGAACTTTACGATCCAGATCATTTTTATGCCGATGAAAAATCAATCTTAAGCGGAATCGGTTTAAATACGCGAAAATTTATCAAAGACAGTTATATCTTTAGAAACGGACAAACAGAAGACGTTCCGATTGGTAGAATTTATGGCGTAACTTTTGGCTATCAATATAAAAACACGTATTGGAGACCTTATGTTGGCGCGCAGTTTTCGTTTGGAAATTACTACCGATTAGGTTTTTTAAGTATGAATTTTGAAGCTGGAACTTATTTTCATCAAGGCAAAACGTATCGAACTGCTTTTTTGTTTGAATCAAATTACTTTACAAAATTATACAGCATTGGAACCTGGAAATTGAGACAATTCGTGAATCCGAAATTTGTTGTCGGTGTAAATCGTGACAATGTTATGGGCGACGAACTTAATCTTAATGAACAAAATGGTATCGCTGGTTTTAATACTGCAATGTTTGGAACGAGTAAAGCGGTATTATCACTTCAAACACAAACCTATTCGCCTAAAGCTTTATGGGGATTTCGTTTAAATCCGTTTTTTAATTATTCCATTGCGGTTTTAGGAAGTCCAGAAGTGGCCATGACCAAAAGTAAACCTTATTCGAAACTGACTTTAGGATTAGTAATCAATAATGATTATTTGGTTTTCAGCTCCTTTCAGCTTTCGATTTCCTATTACCCAAGTATTCCTTATCAAGGAGACAATGTATTTAAAACAAATACTTTTGAAACTACAGACTACGGATTGCAAAATTTTGAACTTGCGAAACCAAGAACGGTTGATTATAGATAATTTTTTTTTCTTTTTTTTGAAAAAATCTTATTAAAGCAAAAATCTCTTAAAATCAGCATTTTATGCATTAAACAAAACATAAAATTATTCGACGAAATACATTTTTTACTCGACAAAATGCATCTTTATTTTTTTTGGCACAATATATGAATATCGCTATTCAAGAATAACATTAAAAAATTAAAAAAGATGAAAACGATAAAATTAGCAATCGCCGGATTATTTCTACTGGTTGCAAACGCCACGCAAGCCCAAGTTTCTATTAATGTTAATATAGGAAACCCACCAGCTTGGGGACCTGCAGGATACAGTGAAATGGAATATTACTATCTTCCAGACATTGAAGCCTATTATGATGTACGCGCCGCACAATTTATTTATTACGGAAGAGGAAAATGGGTAAGAACAACTTACTTGCCAAGACAATATAGTAATTATGATTTGTATGGAGGATACAAAGTTGTTTTAACAGATTACCACGGTAGAACTCCTTACGCCTACTTCGATCGCCATAAAGTAAAATATTACAGAGGTTATCACGGAGCTCCACAAAGACCATACAAACCAAGACCTGTTTACGGATATAACGATCGCAGAGATTACCCACGTTACGACAAACACGATAGACATCATGACAAACATGATAGACATGACAGACACAATGATCGCCACCATGATCATGATGACCACCACGGACGTGGAAGAAGATAAATGCTAAAGAACTAATTTTCAATACAAGAGAGTATCAACAAATGATACTCTCTTTTTTTTGTATTTATAATTTTGAAAGTATTTTTAAATATTGTACATTTCATATAAATCACTTTTAAACAAGTGTTTAAAATTAGCTATTGTAAATATTAACCTTTGTTTAATGTGAGATTGATATATATTTGCACCAAATTTTTAAACTCAAATCGAAATCTTCATGAAAAAGAATCTTTATTTGATTTCATTTTTAGCAATGTCACTATTAGTAGGATGTGACGACAATGACGAAAACAGAAACAATCAAGCAACAGACGGTATCACAATCAATTCTGATCAAGATGCGTTAAACAAAAGGCTTGATTATACCAATTCTGGAGTAATTGCTGTAGAAAATGGTTCTCTAACAGGTAAAACTGCTGAAAACACAGTTACCAATTTTCCACTTGTACAAATCGCAGAAGTAAAACCTCCAGTTGATGCCAACGGAAGAACATTACAGGCGAGCCATGTTACGGTAAACGGAAATTATGCTTACGTATCTTATATTACAAGAGGCGATGTATATTCTGGAGCTATTGACGTTATTGATGTTTCAGATCCTTATAAACCAAAATTGGTTACATCGGCTTTAATTCCGAATACAGATATTACCTCTATTACTTATGCTAACGGAAACTTATTTTTAGGAGCAGCAAAAGATATTGACAAAGATCCTTTGTTAAAAAGCAACCCTGCTGTATCTTATATTATGCCGTTAAGTTCTGGTCTTCTTACAGATAAAACAACTGCTAATTATTTAGAAAGCAGAGTTACGACAGATGTTGCAGCTAATACTTCTGATTATTTTGCAGTAACTGGAGACAACGGAAGTTTATTTAAAATAAATGCTTCAACAAAAGCAATTACAGGAAAAGCTGCAATGGCAGATTTACGTTCGATTGCATTAACTTCTGATAAAGTGGTGACTTTAAGCGGCACAAAAGGAGTTAACATCTATAATCTTTCTACGCTTGCTTTGCAGAAAAGTTTTACAACATCTACAGATGCTACTGGAGCAAAAAGAACTCTGGATATTGACGGAACAAAATTATTAGTTTCTGAAGGCTCTAAAGGTCTTGGTGTTTATGACATCAACAGCGGATCAAAATTGCAGACAATCGCTATCACAACAGCGGGAGAAGACAATGTTACCAATGCAGTTTCTGTAAACGATGGTTATACATTCTTGGCAAATGGTGCTTTAGGTTTAAATGTTTATCAGTCTGGAACTCAGCTTAGTTTCTTAGGTTCTGTAGGAATTGCAGGTTCTTCAAACTATGTAAAATCAGCAGGAAACTATATTTATGTTGCAAGTGGAACAGGTGGTTTGAAAATCATTAAAATGGAAAAACCAAACGCTACGTTTGCAAGCTGTTCAACTTATGCTACATACAACCAAGGTAAAGATTTGATTTTAAATTCAAATGAAGTTAAATCGTACCAAGGATCAACAGCTATTAACTCAGTAATTGTGAACTCTGGAGGAATTTTGACTCACTGCGGTTCTATTACAGTTGCTAATAGTTTAATTTTAAATAGCAATGGTACTTTTAATATGAGAGGAAGTTTATCTCAAGGTAAATACCAGCAGACAAATCCAACAGAACTTATTATCAACAGTAATGCAGTATTGCAAGTTGAAGGTTCAGTTGTAATCTGGGGAGATTTAAGATTAAACAGTAATGCTAAAATCAATTTCGTGGGAAGCAATTCTACTATCACGATTTACGGAAAAGTGACTAAAGGAAGTAATGTAACGATTACTGGAAATTATACTGATACAGAAAATAAATTGAAATAAACATCCGTTATAATTTCAAAATCAAAAATACAAAAAGGCCGTTAGAACTCAATCTAACGGCTTTTTTATTGTTATACCCTCAATTTCAGGTATAATTATTGTGCGTTAACAAATCATTTAAATAATCTTCCATAAAATAATTAGTATTTTTGGAACAATTCTAAAAACATCGAACTCGCACTATGAGAAAAATACAGTTCCAAATCTTTCTTTTTTTATTTTTAGGTTTTCAGATTTCGTTTGCACAACAGCCTCAAAAGCCAAATTCGGTTGAAATTTATAATCAGATCAAAAAACTAAATTTTTTAGGTTCGGTATTATATCTTGCAGCGCATCCTGATGATGAAAATACCAGAATGATTTCGTATTTGGCGAATGATATGAACGCGAGAACGGGTTATTTATCGTTAACTCGTGGTGATGGAGGACAAAATTTAATTGGATCACAATTGCGTGAATTGTTAGGAGTTATAAGAAC
>NZ_CAMLIX010000263.1 GCF_946479975.1 uncultured Flavobacterium sp. | reverse complement strand
CCCAAGTTGAAACCCTGCTAAAGAATCTTGAATCTGGAAAAGCTTTGGCAACCAAAAGGAAGAACGCCAGCATTGCAATTCCTGAACCAATAATGAATCCGATATATTTTAAAGGATATTTCCCTATGAACGTAAGCATTAAAACCATCGCAAAAATCAACGCTGTGGTTGAAAAGTTGGCTGGTAAAATCAATATTAATGTTATAAATACCGGAATCCAAAGCTGAATTAATGAAGTCTGAAAAGGTTCATTTTCTTCTTTGGTTTTGGATAAATATCTCGCTACATAAATAAACAACACTATTGAAGCTAATGTCGAAGTTTGAAACGTGATCCCGATAAAAGGAACCTGAATCCAACGACTTGCATTTGCTCCTGCAATAACAGTTCCTTTCAACAAAGTGTAAAGCAACAAGAACCAAACTATTGGTAGTGCGATTTTTGAAATCGCTCTAAAATAATGATATGGAACTTTGTGAACGAAATAAATAATCAAGAAACCAATGCAGATATGTGCCAAGTGTTTTAGTAAATACCCTAAAGTATTTCCCGTTCCATGTCCGATATAAGCCAAATTACTACTCGCACTAAAAACAGGCATAAACGAAAATAACGCCAATAAAGCCACAAATGACCATATCACCCTATCTCCTTTTAGTTTGTTTACTAATTCTTTCATAATCTTAATTTTAGATTTCTGATTTTAGATTTTAGATTGCTTAAAATCTTTGTCTTTATTATTTATTGATTCTATTATTTACTGTTTTTAGACTGCTTACAAAAATTGCTGTTAATTCATTTGCTTCTTTTAGCGCTATTTCTAACTCTTCTTTTGCAAGCCACATTTTTTCTTTAATTATTTCCAACCAAAATAAAGTTTCATCAGCTTCTTCTAAAACTATATTCATTTTAGCAATAAATTCTTTATCACTTCTGGCTCTGCAAACTGCTCGATAGTTTGCTCCGACAGATGTTCCGCTTCTAACTATTTGGCTTGTAATTGATCTAATCACATTTGTATTTGGCATCGTTTCAGCCAAATCAATTACCATCAAAGAGAATTTCTTTGTTCTCACCTTCATTTCATTCGTCGTCATATCCAAAGAACTTATTTTGAGTTCAAAGATTGAAATCAATCTAAAATCTGAACTCTAAAATCTAAAATTATAAATTGTGAACCGCTTGCTTAAACTGCTTTCCACGATCTTCGTAATTTTCGAATAAATCGAAACTTGCGCAGGCTGGAGATAATAAAACTGCGTCACCTTTTTCTGTTAATTTTTGAGCTGTTTTTACAGCATCACTCATATTGTTCACTTCAACCATAATGTCAACAACGTTTCCAAAAGCATCGATAATTTTACGGTTATCAACTCCTAAGCAGATAATTGCTTTTACTTTTTCGCGTACTAATGACATTAATTCGTTGTAATCGTTTCCTTTGTCAACACCTCCAACAATCCAAACTGTTGGTACATTCATACTATCTAAAGCAAAGAAAGTAGCGTTTACGTTCGTAGCTTTTGAATCGTTGATGTATTGTACGTTTTGTATTTTTAATACTTTTTCTAAACGGTGTTCTACACCCTGGAAATTAGATAAACTTTCGCGGATTGTTGCATTTCTAATTTGCATCAACTTTGCTACAGAGCTTGCTGCCATTGCGTTTTTCATATTATGTTTTCCTTCTAACGCAATGTGTTCCGTGTCCATTGTAAACTCTTCTTGGTTGATCTTAATTTCCATTTTGTTGTTATTTATAGAAGCCCCTTCATCGAATGTTTTTGTCAATGAAAAAGGAATTAATTTTGCTTTTGTGTTGTTCTTTTTTAACCATTCTGTACTTGCTTCATCATCTGCATCGTATATAAGATAATCGCTTTCGGTTTGGTTCATTGTTATTCGAAATTTCGAATTGATATAATTTTCATATTTATAATCATATCGGTCTAAATGATCCGGACTTATATTGGTTATGATGGCTATATCTGGCCTGTAATTTATAATTCCGTCGAGCTGAAAACTGCTTAATTCTAGCACGTACACATCGTATTTATTTTCGGCTACCTGCCAAGCGAAACTCTTTCCGATATTACCTCCTAAACCAACATTCAATCCTGCGTATTTCAGCAAATGATGTGTCAGCATTGTGGTGGTTGTTTTCCCATTACTTCCAGTGATTCCAATGGTCATTGCTTCTGTAAAAGGCATCGCAAATTCGATTTCCGAAATTACTTTTACTCCTTTAGCAATAAGCTTTTTTACTATCGGCGATTTCTCTGGAATTCCCGGGCTTTTCATTACCACATCTGCATTCAGAATCAAATCATCTGTGTGCTGTTCTTCTTCCCAGGCAATTTTATTAATAATAAGAACTTCTTTATAACTCTCTTTGATCTTTCCGAAATCAGATACAAAAACTTCATATCCTTGTTTCTTTCCGAGGATTGCGGTTCCTACTCCGCTCTCGCCTCCGCCTAAAACTACTAATCTCATCTATCTAAGTTTTAGTGTTATTATTGACAAAATCGCCAACATTACAGCGACAATCCAGAAACGAGTTACAATCTTACTTTCATGATATCCTTTTTTCTGGTAATGATGATGCAAAGGCGACATCAGGAATATTCGTCGGCCTTCGCCAAAACGCTTTTTAGTATATTTAAAATACGTTACCTGAATAATTACCGAAGCACTTTCTGCCAAGAAAATTCCACAGAATAAAACAATCAATATTTCTTTACGAACTGCAATTGCTAATACTGCGATGATCCCTCCAATGGTTAAACTTCCTGTATCTCCCATAAAAACAGATGCGGGATAAGAATTGTACCAAAGAAATCCGATAAGCGCTCCAACAAATGCCGATATAAAAACTGTCATTTCTCCCGAATTTGGGATATACATAATATTCAGATAATTGGAAAAAATGATATTCCCAGAAACAAACGTAAATATTCCGAGGGCGAGGACAGATATTGCCGAAGTTCCCGCGGCGAGTCCGTCGATTCCGTCTGTTAGATTTGCTCCGTTTGAAACTGCTGTGATGATAAAAATTACAACTGGAATAAAAATCAACCAAGCCCAATTCTCATAACCGTCTCCCATAAAAGACAATACTTCAGCATAATCAAATTCGTTGTTTTTTACAAAAGGAATTGTTGTTGCTGTAGATTTTTCTTCAATTCCTGCAGGCATAATTACTGTCGAATTTGTAGCCGTTTTAAAAACATCTGTACGACCTGTATCTGTTCTTACCGTAACGGCAGGATTAAAATAAAGAACCGCTCCAACAATGATTCCAAGACCAACTTGACCAATAACTTTGAAAATACCTTTAAGTCCTTGTTTATCCTTTTTGAATATTTTGATATAATCATCTACAAAACCAATTGTTCCCATCCACAAAGTCGTCACAATCAAAAGAACGATGTAAATGTTATGCAATCTTGCGAATAACAAAACTGGAAGCAAAGTGGCAAAAATGATGATAAGTCCACCCATTGTTGGCGTACCAGCTTTTTCATTTTGGCCTGCAAGACCAAGTTCGCGTACTGTTTCTCCAACTTGCTGACGACGTAAAAAGTTAATAATTCTTTTACCGTAAATTGTAGATAAAAGCAACGAAAGCATAAATGCCAAAGCTGACCTAAATGTGATGTACTGGAAAACTCCTGTTCCAGGAATATCCAATGTTTTATCAAAATATTCGAATAAATAGTACAGCATATTTTTTATTTTTTAAATTCCAATTTTGAATTAAATTCCAATCCCGAAGCCTCGGGATAAATCCCAAATCCCAACGTTAAATTGGAATTTGGAATTTTCATTTTGTTATTTGTTTAGTTGTTCTAAAATCTCTTTTATTGTTTCCATATCATCAAAATGATGACGAACACCATTAATTTCCTGATACGTTTCGTGTCCTTTTCCTGCAATTAGAATAATATCTTTTGGCTGAGCCAATTGACAAGCCGTTTTTATAGCTTGTTTTCTGTCTGTAATTCGCAGCATTTTTTTATAATTCTGAGGCTCAACTCCCGCTTCCATTTCATCCAAAATAACTTCCGGATCTTCATTTCTTGGATTATCTGAAGTCAAAACCGCTTTATCACTTAAATCTGATGCGATTTTTGCCATAATCGGGCGTTTTGTTTTATCTCTATTTCCGCCGCAGCCCACAACAGTAATTAATTGTTCGTTCTTTGTACGGATGTCGTTTATTGTTTTCAAGACATTTTCCAATGCGTCTGGCGTGTGTGCGTAATCTACAACAGCTGTAATTCCGTTATCTGATACGATATATTGAAAACGACCTGAAACACTTTCTAAATCAGACAGCAAACGCAACGCTTCAAGGCTATCAATACCAAGCTCTACAGCCGTTCCATAAATTGCTAATACGTTGTATGCGTTGAAAGTACCTATTAGTTTTACCCAAACTTCATTGTCATTAACTTTCAATAATAATCCTGATAATTGGCTTTCTAAAATCTGCGCTCTGTAATCTGCATATGATTTTAAAGCGTATGTCAGTTTTTTAGCAACTGTGTTTTGCAGCATCACAGCTCCGTTTTTATCATCAATGTTTGATAAAACAAAAGCTGATTTTGGAAGAGAATCAAAAAACGACTTTTTAACATCTCTATATTCTGCAAATGTTGGATGATAATCTAAATGATCATGAGAAAGGTTCGTGAAAATTCCGCCTACAAAATGCAAAGCTTCTGTACGTTTTTGATGAATTCCGTGTGAACTTACTTCCATGAAACAGTGCGTAACTCCAGCCTCAATCATTTCATTTAAATAATGATTTATGGTTAAAGAATCTGGTGTTGTATGCGTTGCAGGATATTCTGTAGTATCAACTACGATTTTTACAGTTGATAATAAACCAACTTTAAAACCTGCTTTTTGAAACAATTGAAACAATAAAGAAGCAATTGTTGTTTTTCCGTTTGTACCTGTTACACCAACTAATTTTAATTTTGCAGAAGGATCTTCAAAATAATTAGCTGCCATAAAAGCCAAAGCCGTATTAGTATCTTTTACTTGAATATACGTTATTCCATCAACTGTATTTTCAGGAAGTATATCGCAAATAATTGCTTTTGCTCCCAGCTGAATCGCTTTTTCAATATAATCATGTCCATCTGAAAGCGAACCGCGAATTGCCACAAAAACATCATTTGCTCCTACTTTTCGAGAATCAAATTCAATTTTGTGAACAGCAGTTTCTGTTGAACCTTTTACAGATTCAATAGCTACTTTATATAATATGTCTTTTAATACTTTCACGATAATTCTAATACAATTGTTGTGTTTTTGCTGATATTGGTTCCTGCTTGAATCGATTGATTTTTCACTTTCCCCATTCCATTTACTTTTACTTTCAAACCTAAATTTTCTAGTAAAGCAATAGCATCCATTCCTGGCATTCCTTTTAAATTCGGAATCTGATTTATTTTTTTATTGGCTTCAACAGTATATTTATCATAACTATTTTCTTGTTTCGGCACTCTTGAATTAAGCTGCTTTATTTTATTTGTTGAAGGCGCATCTGTAAAAATCTTTTGTGCGATTCTTTTAAAAACTGGTCCCGCAACGTCTGCTCCGTAATAATTATTTCTTGCCGTATTTGGTTTGTGAACTACCACAATGCAAGAATATTTTGGGTGATCTGCCGGAAAATAGCCTGCGAAAGAAGAAGCATAGTACATTCCCTCTCTTCCTGCTTTACCATAATTTACCATTGCTGTTCCCGTTTTTCCTGCCATCGAAAAATCTTTCGAATACAATTTAGAACCTGTTCCTTTTTTTACCACATTTTGTAAAACTGCTTTTACTTTTTTTAGTGTTTCAGGCGAACAAACCTTTGGATTGATTACTTCTGTATCAAATTTTTTAATGGTTTTATTCCATTCTTTAATTTCTGAAACAAATTGAGGTTTTACCATTACCCCATTATTTGCAACTGCATTATATAATGTCAAAGTCTGCATTGGCGTAACAGAAACTCCATAACCAAAAGCCATCCACGGAAGTGAAACTCCTGACCAGTTTTTATCTTTTGGATGCGGAATAATAGCTCTTCCTTCTCCCTGAAAATGCAATCCTAAAGTTTTATTTAAACCAAAATTCCTGATGTGATCTACAAATTTTGATGGGTTATTTTTATAATTTTCATAAACTGCCTGAACCATTACTGTGTTAGATGAAAGCTCAAAGCCGCGTGCCAGAGAAACTTTTCCGTAACCACCTACATGCGAGTCACGAACAGATCTTCCGTAATATTTAACTATACCATTATGGCTATCGTAAACCGTACTTGTATCAGC
>NZ_CAMLIX010000262.1 GCF_946479975.1 uncultured Flavobacterium sp. | reverse complement strand
GAATAATGATGCGGATCTTTATTGAAATGACGGAAACTATCGATAAAACCAGATTTCATAAAACCATCTAACCAAGCTCGTTCTGCTGGAAGAAATCCTGAAACGGTTTTGTTGCGAACCGGATCGTGAATATCAATGGCTTCGTGGCAAATATTGTAATCTCCGCAAATAATCAGGTTCGGAATCGTAACTTTCAGCTCATTTACATACGTTTGAAAATCATCCATGAACATAAATTTATGATCCAATCTTTCGATATTTGTTCCCGATGGAAGATATAAACTCATTACAGAAACGTCGTCAAAATCGGCACGAAGATTTCTACCTTCAAAATCCATGTGATGAATTCCAGTTCCAAAAACAATATTATTTGGTTTTGTTTTCGAAAGAATCGCTACGCCGCTGTACCCTTTTTTAGTCGCAGGATAGTAATACTGAAACGGATATCCTGCTGCTGTAATATCGTCAACTGGAATTTGATCCTGAGTTGCTTTTATTTCCTGAAGACAGATTACATCAGGATTTGCTTGTTGCAGCCATTCTATAAAACCTTTGTTTATTGCGGCACGAATTCCGTTTACATTATAAGAAATAATTTTCATCAGTGATTTTTTTAGGACTCCAAATGTAATAAAAAAGTGCAAAGTTTGTCTTGGAAAGAATGAAAAGTAGACTTTTTTATTATCTTTGTTCGCTGTTCTAATAAATTAAAAGTAGTACATGGGTTTAGTTACCGCGAAAGAAGTTGCAAAGGCAATAAATGTTGAAAAGTACGGAGTTTTCGGTACGTTTTCTGGCTGGATTCTTATGAAGGTTCTTAAGATCTCAACCCTTAATAAAATTTACGATCGTAATAAACATTTGGAAGACCTTGCGTTTTTGAATGGTATTTTGGATGAGATGGAAATCAAATTTGAAATTCCTGAAGAAGACTTAAAACGTCTGCCGAAAGATGGCGCATATATTACTATTTCAAATCATCCGCTTGGAGGAATTGATGGAATTTTATTACTGAAATTGATGCTTGAAAGAGAGCCAAATTTCAAAATCATTGCCAATTTCTTGTTACACAGAATTGTTCCGATGAAAAAATACATTATGCCGGTTAATCCCTTTGAAAATCATAAGGATGCAAAATCGAGCGTAATCGGAATTAAAGAAACTTTACGTCATTTAAGCGACGGAAAACCATTAGGAATTTTCCCTGCTGGAGAAGTTTCTACTTATAAAGACGGAAAATTAGTTGTTGATAAACCTTGGGAAGAAGGCGCACTGAAATTAATCAGAAAAGCCAAAGTTCCGGTTGTGCCGATTTATTTTCACGCAAAAAACAGCAAATTATTCTATTGGCTTTCTAAAATTGATGACACTTTGCGTACTGCAAAACTTCCTTCGGAGCTTTTAACGCAGAAAGATCGTGTGATTAAAGTTCGTATCGGGAAACCAATTTCTGTTAATGAACAAAATGAAATCGAATCTTTTGAAGAATATTCAGAATTCTTAAGAAAGAAAACCTATATGCTGGCCAATCCTTTTGAAAAGGATACCAAATTGATTGACACTGCAACTGCAAGTCTTAAAATTAATAAAGCACCTAAAAAAATCGTGACTGCTGCAAATGAAGCAAAAATGATTAATGAAGTTGATACTTTAAGAAACAGCGATTGTCGCCTTTTGCAAAGTAAAAATTATGAAGTGTTTTTTGCCAGAGCAAAAGAAATTCCGAACATTTTACATGAAATTGGACGTCTTCGCGAAATTACTTTCCGTGAAGTTGGAGAAGGAACGAATGAATCTATCGATTTAGATAAATTTGATCAATATTATCATCACATGTTTTTGTGGGATGATGAAACGAAGAGAATTGCCGGCGCATACCGTATGGGATTAGGTTCTGAAATTTATCCAAAATACGGAATTGAAGGTTTCTATTTGAATGATCTTTTTAGGTTTGAACCTGAATTGCACGATATGATGCATAAATCAATCGAAATGGGTCGTGCTTTTATTATCAAAGAATACCAGCAAAAACCAATGCCTTTGTTCCTATTATGGAAAGGTATTATTCATACGACTTTACGTTATCCGGAGCATAAATATTTATTAGGTGGAGTAAGTATCAGTAACCAGTTTTCAGATTTCTCTAAATCTTTGATGATTGAGTTTATGAAATCAAACTATTACGATCCGTATATTGCGCAGTACATTCACCCGAAAAAAGCGTATAAAGTAAAACTGAAAGACGCTGACAAAGATTTCATTTTTGACGAAGCAGAATCTGACTTGAATAAATTCGACAAGATTATTGACGAATTAGAACCAGGAAATTTACGTTTACCGGTTTTAATTAAAAAATACATTAAACAAAACGCAAGAGTTGTGGCTTTTAACGTCGATCCTTTGTTTAATAATGCTATTGATGGTTTAATGTACATTAGAATTGCAGATATTCCAGAAAGTACAATGAAACCTGTTATTGAAGAGTTTCAGCTTGAATTAGAAAAGAAATTATCTTAGAAAGAAGATTAAAACTTCTTCTTGAACATAAAAACGCCTCACTTAAATAATTTAAATGAGGCGTTTTATTTTTTATAAGATGTCAAAATAAAAAAAACTCCCGTTCCATTTGTGATGAAACGAGAGTTAAAAAGAACAATTTTTAATTAAGGTCTTTTCCAATCTCTTTAATATCTTCTAACTGATTTTTTGGGTCTGCTCCATATTGATTTGGCCCTTTTTCTCCTTCGATAGTAAATAAGTAGATATTATATAATGGAATCAAAATGTACCACCATTCTTTATCAATATCGTGCATTCTTCTTACCCCAACTCCAATCGCAGGAAGTAAAACCGCCAAACTATAAACATTCCCAATTATCCCTAAACTTGGAGAAATTAATCCCGCAACAAAACCGAGAGTGAAACTAATGATAAAATTTAGCAACGTAAACATCCAAAATTCTCTTCTTCTTGCTCTTCCTTTAAAATTAAAATAGTTTTCAAAAACTACTTTTTTGTACATTTCTAACATAATAAAATCTTTATAAATTCCCCTACTCTTATGGATTTTCAGTTACTCCACTACTTTTTTTCAGGGTGCAAGATTAGTTACTTTAAAAACCTTTTCTAGGAACTAAAAGTTTTTATTATATCAGAAAAAGACAAATCTAATGCATAAAAAAACCCATTCATTTCTGAATGGGTTTCTATATCTATATTCATTTTGTATTAAAACCAGCCTTTTTTACCAACTTGGTAAGTTTGGTAAAATTCTTCATCTGATTTTGTTAAATAGATAATTCCTTCAATAAAGCCGATTATACCACCTATTCCGCAGGTAACTACGCTGATTACTAATTGAATGATTCCTTCTTGAGTATAACCTAGTACAAATTTATGAATCCCTAAAGATCCAAAAAGAATACCCATAATTCCTGCTAATACTTTTTTATTCTCTTGTCTTGGTTGTGACGGTGTATTCCAGTTTTCTGGTTTTGTAGTTTCCATTTTATATTATTTAGTTAATTATTAATTCCTATTTCATCAATTTCTTCTGTCGTATTTTTTGGATCTGGTCCATAATAGTTTTCACCATATTGCCCCTCAGTTATCAATAAAACCAGCATCCAAATTGGTCCAGCGAAAGGGATTAAAGTGACAAAAACAGTCCAGCCGCTTTTACCTATATCGTGCATTCGTCTAACTGTAACAGCCAAAGATGGAATTAAAGCAGCAATACAGTACAGAAGAACTAATCCTATTGCAATTGGAAATCCGATCATGCCTAAAAGTGTAGACAACATCAAAGCAAAAAAAACAAGACCTACAAAAACAATTGAGGTAACTAGACGAAAATACCAATATTCACTTCTTCTAGCTCTACCGCTAAAGTTGGCGTAATTTTGAAACATTGCAATTTTGTACCATTCAATCATATTTATAAATATTAATTTTATCTTACTCTCTTTTAGGTTTTTCAGTATTGTCCAATTTTTAAAAGAAATTAGATTATTTAGACTAATTCTTTTAAATTCCAAACAATATTATTAAAAATTAACAAATAAAACTAATTGCATTAAATAAAATTCACAAGAAAAAACTCGTTATTAAAATGTAAGGCTTGTAAACTAGATTTTCCCATAAACCGCTTTAATTTTATTTACAATAACCTGAGCCAGACGTTCATGGCTTTCAAATGTCCAACCCGCAATATGGGGTGTCAGTAAAACATTTTTTGCTTCCATAAGATACTGAAGAGCTTCGGGTGTGTTGTTTTCTTGAAAAAGCGTTTCAAACGAAAGTTTCTCATATTCCAAAACATCTAATCCTGCGCCTAAGACTTTTTTCTCTTTAAGAGCTTCAACCAAATCTGCTGTGACAATATTTTTACCACGAGAAGTATTGATGATCCAAAACGGCTTCTTAAACGCATTTATAAAGTCTTTATTGACCATTTTATCTGTTTCTGGTGTCCAAGGAAGATGAAGGCTCAAAACGTCTGCTTTTTGACGTAATTCTTCAAGAGAAACTTGTTTGGCATTTTCGTCTCCCACATTATCCAAAATATCATAACATAAAACTTCTGAATCAAACCCTTTTAGTTTTTTAGCAAAAGCTTTTCCCATGTTTCCGTAACCAATAATTCCGACTGTTTTCAAATCCAATTCATGTCCACGGTTGCTTTCACGATTCCAGTGTCCCGCTTTTACTTCGGCGTCGGCCTGATTTAAATTATTGAATAAAGATAGAATTACGCCAAGTGAATGCTCTGCAACAGCGTTGCGATTACCTTCTGGAGCAGCAATAAGATGAATTCGTTTCGAAGATGCATACTCACAATCAATACTTTCCAATCCTGCACCAACTCTCGCAATAAATTGCAACTTTGTTGCAGCGTCTAAAAATATCTTATCAATCTTAAATCGGCTGCGAATTACGATTCCGTTGTATTCTTGAATTTTTGCTTCAATTTCTTCTTTTGAAGATTTAAAATCGGCGTGATTTTCGAAACCAGCTTCCTCCAGTTGATTCCAAAGAATTGGATTATTGCTATCGATATGAAGAATTTTTATACTCATTTTGTATTGAATTTTATTAATACAAAAATAAAGGAAATGTTTAAGATTTCATTTCAAGCCTATGTTTTAATCTCGCAAATACGCAAAATATCAAGAGATAATCAACTCATGCAAACTTTGTGTCTTGGGCCTTTGTGGCAAACTCTTTTTTTATTGCATAGATTTTTTTTAACTTTGAAAGTACAAGGATTGCGAAAATCCGTTATAAATCTTCTGAAAATCTTCCCAAATGAAACTAACCAAGACTTTTAAAGCCTTTTTTGAAAACGAAAAATCAGGGGGAATTATCTTGCTTGTTGTAACGCTTCTTTCACTTTATCTTGCTAATTCTCCTTTTCAAGTTCCATACGTAGCATTTTGGGAAAAAGAAATTGGCGGACACACCATAACACATTGGATTAACGACGGGTTGATGACAATATTCTTTCTCTTAATTGGGTTAGAATTGGAACGCGAAATTTATCATGGTGAATTATCCAATTTCAAAAATGCTTCTTTACCAATTATGGCCGCTTTTGGTGGTATGCTGGTTCCTGCCGCAATTTTCCTGGTTTTAAATTATGGAACCACAACACAAAACGGAGCAGGAATTCCGATGGCGACCGATATTGCCTTTGCAATTGGAATTTTATCTCTTCTTGGAAATAAAGTTCCTGCATCGTTAAAAGTCTTTTTAACCGCTTTGGCTGTTATTGACGATTTAGGCGCGATTATCGTCATTGCCTTATTTTATACTACTTCAATCTCATTTTTAAATCTCGGAATTGCTCTTGGAGTTTGGATTGTTTTATTTGTTTTGAACCGAATGAAAATTCATAATCTAATTCCGTACCTAATTGGCGGTGCGATTATGTGGTATTTTATGCTGAATTCTGGCGTTCATGCTACTATAACAGGTGTAATTTTGGCTTTTGTAATTCCGTTTGACGATGGCGGTGAAAAAACTTCTTCGTACAGATTACAGCATATTTTGCATCAGCCTGTGGCTTTTTTCATATTGCCTTTGTTTGCAGTTGCAAATACCGCTTTAACTATCGAATCAAATTGGCATGAAGGTTTAAATCATTCCAATACTTACGGAATTATTCTCGGACTAGTAGTTGGAAAACCGCTGGGAATATTGCTTTTCTCTTCCGTTGGTGTAACGTCAGGATTATGTATGCTTCCAAAAAATTTAAAATGGGCGCATATTTTAGGCGCAGGAATGTTAGGCGGAATAGGCTTTACGATGTCGATTTTTATTACGGTTTTGGCTTTTAAAAACCCAGAAATTATTG
>NZ_CAMLIX010000261.1 GCF_946479975.1 uncultured Flavobacterium sp. | reverse complement strand
CATGCCCTCGTCGGGCTGGACCCGGATGACGATCGCGTTCGCGCCGAGCTCCTCGGTGGCCGTGGAGTCGAACGGCGAGTGCGGGGCGCGCTGGAAGACGACCGCGATCTCCGTGACCCGCCGCCCCAGCCGCTTGCCGGTGCGCAGATAGAAGGGGACGCCCGCCCAGCTAAAGCAACCCAAAGAATAAATCCGCTAAAAGCCATTGTTATCAATACATCTGCACGACTAAACCATGACGCTAAAGCTAAATGAAAAGTGACAGAAACAAAGTATCCTCCTAAAATTGCAGCTGTAATTTTAGAAAAGCGAGGCCAAAAAGCTGGATTTAAATATTTTGAATTTGCTGGCATAGTATAATTAAAAATGATATTAGTTATAGTAAAATTCTAATAGAGCAATTAGAACAAGCAATACTAAAAGTGCTTTACTGTTTACTTTTTTTAATGGAGTAAGTATTATGATTAAACTTCCAATTGTCATTAACTGAATAAAAAACATCAAAGTACCACAACCTAAAGATTGTGTAAAAAGCCATATTATATATGCCGTTATTAATAATCCTAGTCCAATAATTTTGGTAGGCTTCGGATTGTTTTTCATCCATTTTTCAAAACCTAAATCATAAGACAAAACCGCTCTTTTTGAAGTATAGTAAAGCGTATAAAAAGCTAGAAAAACAATAAGACTGGCAATTGTAATCATAATCTTTAAATTTAAAAAACACCTTTCCGTTAAAAAAGAAAGGTGTTTTGTTATTTTATTAGAATTTATAAGTGAAGCTTGCAGCTACAGCTCTCGGATCTTTAGGGTGAACTGTTGACCATCCATCATAAATATCTTTGTTTGTAATGTTGTTTAATTTAACTGTAATAGTAAATTTTTCAGCACTATAAAATAAAGATGAGTTTAGTTGTGTATATGCTGGAATTGTAAATGTTCCTGCAACTTGTCTGTTCATAATCATATTGTCACCAACATAATTTCCTCCAAAACCTAAACCAAATCCTCTTAAAAGACCATTTGTAAATTTGTAGCTAGCCCAAAGGTTTGCTAGATTTCTTGGTCCTGCATTTTCAGATCTGCGGTTTACAAAGTCAAGATCTCCTTTTGTTAAAACAGCATCGTTATAACTGTATCCTAAAACAATGTTTAAACCAGCAATTGGATTTGCCACAAATTCTGCTTCAAAACCTTTGTTTTTCTGAGCTCCATCCTGAAATGTCTCTTGGTTATTGGGTTGTGGAGTTGTTGGGTTTGCTGGATCTACGTAAGGAGTTTCTATTACATAAGTCTGATCTGTAACTTTGATATCGTAATAGCTGAAAGTAGCGTAAAGTTTATCTTTAAAAAGATTTAATTTTGTTCCAATTTCAAACTGGTCAGCATGCTCAGGATTAAGTATCACAGGCGTAATAACTGATGCAGAACGATTTTGACCCGGAGCAATATTAACAAATCCGTTCATGTAGTTTGCGAAGATCGAAACCTTATCAATAATTGGCTGATATACTAATCCGAATTTAGGAGAAAAAGCAGTTTGGTTATAACCATCATTTTTAGCATTCATAAAACGGTCAGCACGTAAGCTCAACATTGCAGATAATCCAGGTGTAAAGTTGATTACGTCAGAAACATAAGCACTGTAAGTTTCCTGTTTCGTGCTATTATTGTTTCTAGGACCATTTCCTATTATTGATGCAGCTCCAGCTTTTGTTAAATCTCCTGTATCTCCATTGGTATTTTGACCTACGAAATTATTAAAAGACTGTAAATTATCTCCAATGTACACGTATCCATTTCCATAATATGCTGTACTGTGATCAGTTGCTGTTCTTTTGAAATAATCAAAACCTACAACAATTCTATTTCTTAAACTTCCAATTTTAAAGTCACCATTAAAATTTTGTTGAATATCTGTTGTTATATTTTGATTGTCTTGATCTGTAAAATAACGAGCCAATACAATGCCGTCTGTAATTGGAGTAAATTGTGTTCCTTCATACAAATAAGTATAGTTTCCTCTTGATCTTGCAGAACTGGTAGAAAATACAGTTTGCGAAGTCCATTGATCAGATAATTTATAATTCATTTGAGCCTGAACATTATATGATGGTGTCTTCATTGTCAGTTCATCACTTGTGTATGAACGTTTGTTGTCATATTTTAATTCATTAATATTATGAACTCTTAATGGAGCACCTCTGTCAAAAAACAACATAGTTGGATTTGTAGATTCGCTGCTCATAAATTCAGTGTTGATAAGGAATGATAATCTATCATTTACTTCATAAGATAATGAAGGGGCAACAAAATATGATTCTTTAAAACCAGCATCCTGAAAGCTATTTTGCTTGTTGTAAGCAGAATTTATTCTGAAATTTAAAGTTTTTTTCTCGTTAAGAGGTGTATTCAAATCTACAGTTGCACGATTTAAACCATAGCTTCCAACAGTATAGTTTACTTCTCCTCCAAAGCTTTTATATGGTCTTTTTGTAGTTGTATTGATTAAACCACCATAAGAAATTAAACTGCTCCCAAATAAAGTTCCAGATGGACCTCTAATAATTTCAACTCTGTCAATATTTGCAGGATCTAAACTTCCGTTTGTTAAACCTGGTAAGCCGTTAACCATTGTAGGCTGAACAGGAAATCCTCTTAGAGAATAGTAAGCTGCTCCGTCGCCAGCACGTCCAGTTGCAGCCCAAAGAGGCGTAATTCCTGAAGCATTTTTTAAAGCGTCATCAAAATTAGTAACAACTTGCTCTTTTAGTAATTCTCCACTAATGGTAGTGTAAGATTGTGGATTTTCTAGATTTTTAAGCGGTAATCTAGAAACTTGTTTAGTTTCTTTACGTGCAAAACGATTTGTTCTTCCTCCGTTAATGACTACTTCTGTCAATTCTTCTGAATTTGAAATAAGGCTGAAATTTTCAGTTATGTCAGCACCTTCATTTACAGTAATCTTTTTTTCTGTTGTTGTAAATCCTACAGCAGAAACTTTTATAGTGTAACTTCCAGCTTTAACATTTTTTATTTTATAATTACCTGCTTCGTCTGTAATAGTTCCAAATCTTGTTCCTTTTAAAACAATAGAAACACCTTCTGGAGATTCGTTAATATTTAAGGATATTTGACCTTGAATGGTTGCTTTTTCCTGTGCCAAAGCTGTAAAGCCTGTCAACATTAAAAAACAAAAACTCAACAAAGAAATGGTAAATTTATATTTCATTTTTATTTAGAATTGATTTTAATAGCGCAAATGTAACAGTTGAATGCTTACGATGCAAGTTATTCTTATTTATTCTAAATAATTTTTAACAATCTAAATTTTTAGTCAGAAAAGGTTTTTGAAAAAGGATGTTTTTAAAAGAAAAAAGCCTGCTCAAATAAATGAACAGGCTCTTTGTATGTATTAAAAATTATGCTGATTACAACTCTAAAGCACGTTTAGCATCGCCATTCATCAATAATTCTAATGGATTTTCTAAAGCTTCTTTTACAGCAACCAAGAAACCAACAGACTCACGTCCGTCAATGATTCTGTGATCGTAAGAAAGTGCAACATACATCATTGGGTGAATTTCAACTTTTCCGTTTACAGCAATCGGACGCTCAATAATATTGTGCATTCCTAAAATTCCTGATTGTGGAGGGTTGATGATTGGAGTAGATAACATACTTCCAAAAACTCCACCATTTGTAATTGTGAAAGTTCCTCCAGTCATATCGTCAACTGTAATTTGACCGTCACGAGCTCTTAAAGCCAATCTTTTGATCTCAGCTTCAATTCCACGGAAAGTTAAAAGTTCAGCATTACGAACAACAGGAACCATTAATCCTTTTGGTCCAGAAACTGCGATTGAGATATCAGCAAAATCGTAAGCGATTTTGTAGTCACCGTCCATCATAGAGTTAACATCTGGATATAATTGTAAAGCTCTTGTAACTGCTTTTGTAAAGAATGACATGAAACCTAAACCTAAACCACCATGTTTAGCTTTGAAAGCATCTTTGTATTCGTTACGAATTTGGTTGATGGGCGTCATGTTTACTTCGTTGAAAGTAGTCAACATAGCCGTTTCATTTTTAGCTGAAACTAGTCTTTCTGCTACTTTACGACGTAACATTGATAATTTTGTACGCTCAGTTCCACGGCTTCCTCCTGTTGGAGTTCCCATAGAAGGTACTGCATTTACAGCATCATCTTTAGTGATTCTTCCGCCTTTACCAGTTCCTGAAACAGTTGCTGGAGAGATATTTTTTTCGTCTAATATTTTTCTTGCTGCTGGAGATGGAGTTCCTGCTGCATAACTTGTAGCTGCTGGAGCTTGAACTGGTTCTGCTTTAGGAGCCTCAGTCTTTGGTGCTTCTGCCTTTGGTGCCTCAGCTTTAGGAGCTTCTGCTGCTGGAGCTGCATCACCGCCTGCTGGTTTAGCAGCATCAGTATCAATTAAACAAACTACAGCACCAACTGCTACTGTATCACCTTCTTCAGCTTTTAGTGTAATTACACCGCTCATTTCAGCAGGCAATTCAAGAGTAGCTTTGTCTGAATCAACTTCAGCAATAGCCTGATCTTTCTCTACATAATCTCCGTCTTTTACTAACCAAGTTGCGATTTCAACTTCTTTTATTGATTCCCCTGGTGATGGGACTTTCATTTCTAAAATCATCTTTGTTTTTGTTTAAGGTTTTTAAGGTTTCAATCGCGATAATTATCGGGACTGAAACTTGAAACATTTTTTTTATCTAAATAAATCTTTATCGAATACCATTCTAATTGCATCTGCATGACGACGTTTTGCACGTGTATAACTTCCAGATGCAGGTGCTGCGTAAGCTTTTAATGATGCTAATCTCCATTTTACAAGATCAAAGTTCATTAACATAAAGCTATAAGCTCCCATGTTTTTAGGTTCTTCCTGAGCCCAAACATAATCATCAGCATTTGGATATTGCGCAATGATTTCTTTTAATTGCTCCACTGGTAATGGGAATAATTGCTCGATACGAACAACTGCAACGTCATTTCTTCCGTTGTTTTCTCTTTCTGCTACAATGTCGTAATAGAATTTACCTGTAACGAAAACTAAAGTTTTTACTCCTTTTTTATCTACAGTATTATCGTCAATTGTTTCTTGGAAACTTCCTGTTGCTAATTCCTCAACTGTAGATACACATCTTGGATCACGCAATAAACTTTTTGGAGAGAAAACCACCAAAGGTTTACGGAAATTCGTTTTCATTTGTCTTCTTAACAAGTGGAAGAAGTTAGCTGGCGTTGTACAATCTGCAACATACATGTTTTGTCTTGCGCAAAGTTGTAAGTAACGCTCCATTCTTGCAGAAGAGTGTTCTGCACCTTGTCCTTCATATCCGTGAGGTAATAATAAAACAATACCGTTTTGGTTGTTCCATTTGTCTTCACCACAAGAAATATATTGGTCAATCATAATTTGAGCTCCGTTAGAGAAATCTCCAAACTGTGCTTCCCAAATCGTTAAAGCGTTTGGATTCGCTAATGCATATCCGTAATCAAAACCTAAAACTCCGTACTCAGATAAAAGTGAATTGAATACGCCGAATTTTCCTTTTTTGTTTTCGATTGAATCCAATAAAATTACTTCTTCTTCAGAATCTTCAACTTTAACTACAGCATGACGGTGAGAGAAAGTTCCTCTTTCAACATCCTGACCAGAAATACGAACATCAAAACCTTCAGTTAAAAGCGAACCGTAAGCCAATGCTTCTGCAGTTCCCCAATCCAAAGTATTATTGTCGTATCCAGCTTTTCTATCAGTAACAATTTTTGTTATTTTATTGATGAACTTTTTGTCTGATGGTAAAGTAGAAATGGTGTTGATAATAGAATCTAATCCTTCTTTAGCAAAAGTAGTATCAACTTTTTGAAGCATTTGGGTATCCGTTACCTGAACAAATCCGTCCCATTCGTTTTTCATGAATGGAGTAATGATTGTCAAATCTTTTTTACGAGAAGCTTCTAAATTCTCCTCTAAAGCAGTTTTGTATTCTTTTTCTAAAGCATTCACATAAGAAGCATCGATTACACCGTCAGAAAGTAATTTCTCTGCGTAAATGTCTCTTGGGTTTTTATGTTTAGCAATGATTTTATATAAAACAGGTTGTGTAAAACGAGGTTCGTCACCTTCGTTATGACCGTATTTTCTGTATCCTAATAAGTCGATAAACACGTCACGTCCAAATTGCATTCTGTAGTCTAATGCAAAAGATACCGCGTGTACAACAGCTTCAGCATCATCAGCATTTACGTGTAATACCGGAGATAAAGTTACTTTAGCAACGTCTGTACAATAAGTAGAAGAACGAGCGTCTA
>NZ_CAMLIX010000260.1 GCF_946479975.1 uncultured Flavobacterium sp. | reverse complement strand
TTAATCTCAGTACTTCAGTAATATTTCCTTTTGCATATTCATCACGCATTTTATCTGTAATGAAAAACTCTTCATATAATCCTCTAAACTCAGTATTTAATAAATGAGATAGATCTTTAACTTTTTTTCCTTTAAAAGTAAAAATATTATCTTCTAATTTATTTAGAGTGACAATCATGTTTGAACTTTCACCATACTTGTCTATAATTTTATTATCCAAATCAGAAATCAATCTCATTATTTTATAGCTTTCAATAAAATCAACATTAATTTTATTAAAATTATTAGAATAATTTAATAAAAATAAAATATGGGTTTTAGATCTAACAGCACCCAAGTTTACTTTTTTTGGCAATTCAGGAACAGAAAAAGCAGTATTCTCCTTCTCTCTATAAATTGTTTCATTCCTTAAACCTTTAGAATAATCTTGAAATCTTTTAAAAGCCTCTTTACGTTTACTTGGAGAATAGATAGTAAAATAATTAGAGTAAGATGTTATCCAAAACCATCGTCTCAAATCTTGAATTTGAGAAATTGTTGGTTTATGATTATAATTAAAAAATTCAACCAAAAAAATAAACTGCATACTAGCTGGTAGTAATTTACTATCTACAATTAGTAGTTCTTCAAAAAGAAAATTAACAACATTCTCGATACTTTCGATAGTTTTTTCAACCTGTTGCTTAAAATTATTTTTATTTGACAAAACTAATATGTCAGTTTTCTTATTATCTAAATATAAATCTCCAAATGAACTTTGAATACTGCGAAAAATTAATTCTCTAACAGCTATTTCTTTTGGTCTTTTATCAGTGAAATTATATACTTCTAATTTTTCTAGTGTTTCATCAATTTTATCTCCTAACCTAAAATCTGAAGAATACGTTTTAGCAGATAAAATCCAATCAGGTGTTATAGGCTTTCCTTCTTTATTTAATAATGTAAAAATATCTATCGCCTCATCTAAAGTGCCACCAGCAATTTCTATAACTGGCATTTGATATCTTTCAAATGTCGTAACAATTTTTTTTAATCTAGATGTATATACTTTTGATGTTTCTGAATCATATTCATTTTGAATAATTTCTGAAGCAGTTAAAAAACCTTCAAAGTCTAATAAGATATAAACGGGAACAATATAACTTTCATTTCTTTCTTTACCTTTATAGTTTTCGAAATCTTCTTCTTTTAAATTATAATAAATATTAAAAGTTGAATTATATAAATTTTTGTTTTTTGTGAAATTATGAATGTTGATAGGATTGGATAGTGCACCAAATAATGACGACATTCTCTGGTATCCATCTAAAACATATTTACAATTAATATTTTCAAATTCATTAATTACTTCGTCTTTTACAAAATAAGGCCCAATCTGTTTAGCAACCTTAAATTGTGTTTCAGGCTTCCAAAATAGAAACGACCCAATCGGGTAATTTTTTTTAATACTTTTTAATAAATTGATAACATTGTCTAAATCCCATATAAAATCCCTTTGAAATTCTGGAATCTGAATTATACCAGCATTCATTTCTTTAAGATATACATCAAAGTTATTATTGATCGGTTGTAAACTAATTAATGAACTCATAGTAAATTATTTATTCTTTTTAACAAATTAGGTAATTCATTTTTATCAAAAGGATGGTTATCAATTTCATTTTCATCCAGATGGTGTTGGCATCTCTTTAAAAGATTAATTCTATTCACTTTTGACGAAAGAAATAATTTTGGAAAGTCTTCCTTAAAATTATTTCTTTGAGAATTGTTAAACTTTATTAAAATATTATTTCTAAAAATATCTTTTTGATAATCAGTTAAATTGCTGAATAAAATTTGTTCTTCATCAGATAAATTTTCAAAGGATATATAAAAATTTCTTTTTGATCCAAATCCAAGCTCTAAATCAAAATAGTCCCTTTGTAATGGTGAAAGTTTTAGATATTCGTTTATAAAATCCTCATTATCTGTAATTTCTTCAAATGCTTCATCAGGTAGATAATTTTCAATTTCTCGTTTTTCTAAAATATGATATGGAATTTTATTTTCATCAAGCTTCTTAATTAACTCTTTTTTATCACTACCTAAATCCATTTCTGGATATCTTCTGTCACTATCTATAATTACAAAATATCTTAAATACTTATATTTCATCTTTGTAAATACCTCATTATCAAAAGTATCTAGTTCAGCATCAATATCCTGACTTACGGACGTCCCTCCTCCCATACCATATTTCAACCATTTTTCGTCCTTAAATTTAGAAATTGTTTTACTTTGTTTAGGAAAATGCTTCAATAAAGAATTAAAAAAAGGCGCATCATACTTCCTGTTTTCTATTACAATAACAAATGGCTGTTCTAAAAACTTAATAGCTTCCTTTAAATTAAAAAAATCATTATTTATAGATGAAATTATACATTTAGGCTCCTTACTAGAATTATTCATAGACCAAACTATAGCTTTATAGATTGTTTCTTTATAAAAAGGATCAAGTCTATCATACCATTTAGATTCCATTAATGCTTCTATATCTTCATCATCTCTCATCAATAATTTATGTTTATCACCAAACTGAAAATAAATCTCATTTAGCAATAAAATATTAGAATCATCCTTAAAAATGTCTTTTAAAATTTCAACTAACATTTTTCTTTGCTTTTTGTGCTTTTCTTATTGCAAAAACTTCATCAAAACTATCATTAAAAATTCCTTCTGGCCAATTAAAAACCTCTCCTAAAGCATTGACATCGATCTTCAATATATTACTCTGATTCAAATCATTATCGTAATCAACAAAATAAATTTGAATATCATTCTCCGTAAAGTATTCAAATTTACTTTCTGCAATTAGACGTCTCAAACGTAATATAAAGTTTTCTGAATGTGTCTCTATTAAATATTTTTTATTTTTATCTTTCAAAGATTCGGCAAATCTTTCTGCCAAGTCTCCATGTGCCGAAGGATGAAGGTGTAATTCTGGCTCTTCGATTATTGTCAGCGATGGCTTTTCTTCAATTAAAAAAGATTTAGTAATTAAAGGAAGTGTTTGACTTATTCCTTGTCCTACATTATCTAAACTTGTTCTAAAAAGTGAAGGAATTTCTCTTTTTAACTCAAAGTAAAATTTATTTCTAGAAATATCATTATCAATATTAATACCCCATCCTTCAAAGCATTTTTTATACCATTCACTAACTTGAAGTAAAAGTTCATTATCAGAATAAAGTAAATCATTTATTAAGATTTCATAAGCAAATCTTCCGTCAATACCAACTTGTGTTATATTCTTCTCTTTCGGTTGATCCTGATCAATTCTATTAGGCTGAATTCTATACGAGCATATATAATCAAAATCAAATTTAAAATCTTCCAAACTTGGAATTTCAAATTTTGATTCAACTATTTCATTTAATTCAAAACCATTAAAAATACATTCATAAGCTTTATGCTCGTTATCTGGACTTACAAAGTATTTTTTACTGCCTAAATCGTACTTTAATATAAATTCATCATTATAATTCCAATAACTTATATATAAGGAATTTTTCCCAAATTGAACATCAACCTCTATAAAAAAATTTTTACTATTTTCTATCTTAAATTTAAAAAGACCTGTTGTTTCTTTTCCATAATTTAGATCCGAATAACTTGATCCTAAAATTACTCCCTTATTTTCCCAACTAAAAGGGTTTTGCAAATTCCCGCTTAAACTTTCTGATAGTAAAGTCGGTAATTTTGCCAACGCACTTTTTCCTGAACTATTTTTCCCAATCAAAATAGTCATTGGCTTCAATTCTAGTTCCTGTTCTTCGCTAAAAAGTTTAAAATTCTTAAACGATATTTTATTTATCATTTTATTTCTTTTTATAGTAATCTGTAAAAAATTGAATTTTGAAATTCGTCAACAATGTTTACGAATTTCAAAATTTGAATTACGCAGACAGTGACTGCGCTTTTTGAAATTTGAAAATACGAGACGGTGTCTCCTATTTTCAAATTATTTTAAGCTTCCTCAAGCTCATCAATTTCAACCTTCAAATTCTTGATAATAAACTCTTGTCTATCTGGTGTGTTTTTTCCCATATAGAAAGACAACAATTGCTCAATCGAAGTATTTTTATCCATCATAATTGGGTCAAGTCGAATGGTATCTCCAATAAAGTTTTTGAACTCGTCTGGCGAAATCTCTCCTAAACCTTTAAATCGGGTGATTTCTGGTTTTGGTTTTAGTTTTTCGATGGCGTCTTTTCTCTCTTCTTCAGAATAACAATAAATCGTTTCTTTCTTATTACGAACCCTGAAAAGTGGTGTTTGCAAAATATACAAATGTCCTTCTTTAATTAATTCTGGAAAAAACTGCAGAAAGAACGTTATTAAAAGCAAACGAATGTGCATTCCGTCGACATCGGCATCGGTTGCGATTACGATGTTGTTGTAACGTAGTTTTTCTAATCCGTCTTCGATGTCCAATGCGGCTTGAAGCAAGTTAAATTCCTCGTTTTCATACACGATTTTTTTAGACATTCCGTATGAATTCAAAGGCTTACCACGTAAACTGAAAACCGCTTGTGTATTTACGTCACGCGACTTTGTGATCGATCCAGAAGCCGAATCTCCCTCAGTAATAAAAAGCGTACTTTCTAAGTTTCTTGGGTTTTTTGTATCTGGAAGATGCGCACGGCAATCTCTTAATTTTTTATTATGAAGATTTGCTTTTTTAGCACGATCTGTCGCCAGTTTTCTAATTCCTGATAATTCTTTACGCTCGCGTTCTGCCTGAAGAATTTTACGTAATAAAGCTTCAGCAGTTGTTGAATTTTTATGAAGGTAATTATCCAGTTTTGTTTTAACGAAATCATTAACGAAAGTACGAACAGACACTGCTGGCGTTCCATCATCAGAACCCATATCTGTAGAACCTAATTTAGTTTTGGTTTGAGACTCAAAAACCGGTTCCATTACTTTAATACTGATCGCACTTACAATCGATTTACGAACGTCTGATGCTTCAAAATTCTTATTGTAAAACTCACGAATTGTTTTTACAACAGCTTCACGATACGCCGCTAAATGCGTTCCTCCCTGCGTTGTATTCTGACCGTTTACAAAAGAGTGATATTCTTCACTGTATTGCGTTTTACTGTGTGTAAGCGCAACTTCAATATCATGATCCTTCAGGTGAATAATTGGATATTCTAAATCATCTTCGCTGATGGTTTCTTCTAATAAATCACGAAGTCCATTTTCTGAATAATATTTTTCTCCATTAAAAATAATCGTTAAACCATTGTTCAAATAACAATAGTTTTTGACCATTTTGATCACATATTCTAAACGGAATTTATAGTTTTTGAAAATTGATTCGTCTGGCGTAAAAACAACTTTTGTTCCTTTTCGCTTTGTAGTATCAATAATATCTTCTTCCAGAACCAAATTTCCTGCAGAAAACTCCGCTCCTTTTTGTTTGTCATCACGAACAGATTCAACACGGAAATAATTCGAAAGTGCATTCACCGCTTTTGTTCCGACACCATTCAAACCAACTGATTTTTGGAAAGCTTTAGAATCGTACTTTCCACCAGTATTCATTTTCGAAACAACATCGACCACTTTACCCAACGGAATTCCACGTCCGTAATCACGAACGGTAACCGTTTTGTCTTTAATAGAAACCTCGATAGTTTTTCCGGCACCCATAACGAACTCATCGATACAGTTGTCCAGAACCTCTTTTAAAAGAATATAAATACCATCATCCGGTGATGATCCGTCCCCTAATTTCCCGATGTACATACCCGGACGCATACGAATATGTTCCTTCCAATCGAGTGAACGAATATTATCTTCGTTGTATTGATTTTGCTCTAGCATAAGGTGATTTGGATTTTTTGCTAATGTACCATTTATCAACAAAAAATGAAAGCGTATTTCTTTTTTGTTACGAATAATAACAGTTTAAATCCTATTTAAATTGATTTTAAAATAATAGTGCCACTAAAAATATAAAAAAACTGCTTTTTCAGCAAAAAAATACTATTTGATTCCGAGTACTTCTTTTGCTAAAGCAATCATTTCGGGAGTTCCTGTATTTTTGTTTTTTTCGTCAGAAAGTTTAACCACTCCCTGCCAATGCGTATTATCAGGTTTTGTATCCGTTAATTTAATGACCATGTTCATTGCCGGAAGTCCAACATCGTTGGTGAAATTCGTTCCAATTCCGAATGACATTTTTATTTTGTCCTGACAAAAATCGACAATCGTTTTTACTTTCTCATAATTAAGCGAATCTGAGAAAACAATTGCTTTTGATTTTGGGTCAATTCCCATTTTGATATAATGTGAAATTACTTTTTGAGCAAAATCAATCGGAACGCAACTATCATGTCACACACC
>NZ_CAMLIX010000259.1 GCF_946479975.1 uncultured Flavobacterium sp. | reverse complement strand
AGGAATTTTTGGTGGATGGATGGCTTGTGCTTATGGCGGATTTTCAACTGGTGAAGATTTTATTGCAGGAGCTCAAATGGAATTTATTCCTTTCCATATTACTTATGCTTTCATTAAAACTCTAATTTTTGCTATGTTATTGGCAACAATTCCTTCTTTTCACGGCTATTACATGAAAGGTGGAGCGCTAGAAGTTGGAAAAGCAAGTACGGTTTCATTTGTATGGACATCGGTTTGTATCATTCTTCTAAATTATATATTAACCCAATTATTATTAGGATAATGATAGAAGTAAAAAACATAGAAAAATCATTTAATGATGCCAAAGTTTTAAAAGGCGTTTCCACGGTTTTTGAAACGGGAAAAACCAACTTAATTATTGGACAAAGTGGATCTGGAAAAACGGTTTTATTAAAAACGCTTTTAGGAATTCACACGCCAGATTCGGGTACTATTGAATTTGACGGAAGAGTGTATTCTGATTTAGACAAAGACGAAAAACGTGAATTGAGAACTGAAATCGGAATGGTATTTCAAGGAAGTGCCTTATTTGATTCGATGACAGTTGCAGAAAATGTAGCTTTTCCATTGAGAATGTTTACCAATAATACGAAGGCACAAATCAAAGAACGTGTCGATTTTGTTTTAGAAAGAGTAAACTTAGTCGAGGCGCATAAAAAATTACCTTCAGAAATCTCAGGAGGAATGCAGAAACGTGTTGCGATTGCACGCGCGATTGTAAATAATCCAAAATATTTGTTTTGTGATGAACCAAACTCTGGTCTTGATCCAAACACTTCAACTTTGATTGATAATTTGATTCAGGAAATTACCAAAGAGTACAATATTACAACCGTAATTAATACGCACGATATGAACTCAGTGATGGAAATCGGTGAAAATATTGTTTTCTTAAAAAAAGGTCTTAAAGCTTGGCAAGGAACCAAAGAAGAAATTTTCACGACCGAAAATGAAGCAGTTGTTAAATTTGTTTATTCTTCAAACCTATTTAAAAAAGTAAGAGAAGCTTATTTGAAAGGCTAGTCTTTTTAAATTCCAATAAAAAGAAATCCCAAATTCCAATTTCAAAACTGGAATTTGGGATTTTTTTATTGTACTTCCAAGTATTGGAATTTGGAATTTATTTTTATTGCGTTTTCCAAATATTGGAATTTGGAATTTCTTTTTATTGAATATTGATCAACTCTACTTCAGCATTTGGATTAAAGAGATATGTTTTTCCTGAGCTGATTTCGATGCATTCAAAGCGTTTGGTACGAACAGCAAGTTTCTTAAATATTTTTCCGTTTTTGATTCTGAAAACACTTCCGTATGGAATTTCAAAAACGTAATTTTTATCATTTGATGCATCATATTGCTTTAATGCCAAAGACAAAGTAGTATCTGTATCGCTACTGGCAGACGGATTCTTAAAATGTCTTGCTAATAAAGGTAATATTTGTCCTGGAAATATTTCTGGTCGTATAAACGGAACCATTAAACGCTGAAAAGTAAATTTCCATTCGTTTCCGTGCGGTTTTATATTTCGTCCAAACTTTTCGAAAGCAACTAAATGCGCAATTTCATGAATCAGCGTGATTAAAAACCGATACTTATTCAAACTTGCATTAACCGTAATTTCATGTTTTCCACTTGGTCCGCGTCTATAATCACCGTGACGCGTCTGACGCTCGTTTACGATTTTCAAGTGCACCTGATTGGCCACAATCAAATCGAAAACGGGTTTTACTGCGTGTTCGGGAATATATTTTGCTAAAGTGTCGCTCAACTTGAGTTAAATGTTATTTGTTAAAAGTTAAAAGTTTGGAATTTGGAATTTTAAAATTGAAATTTAATTACGGATTAGTCGAAGAAACTTCTAAAACTTTTCCGTTAAAATATTTATTTCCGTTAAGTGTAAAATCATAAATATATGTCGCCATTCCTTCAGCAGAAATTGGTGCTTGATATCCTGGAAAAGCTTCGTTTAGCATTTCGGTTTGAACAGAACCCAAAGCTAGAACATTAAATGAAATTCCCTTTTCTTTGTATTCTTCTGCCAATAATTCTGTCAACGTAATTACAGCTCCTTTGCTTGAACTATACGCTGCTAAACCTGCAAATTTCAAACTTCCACGAACGCCGCCAATTGAACTGATAGTTACAACATGACTTCCTTTTTCTAAATACGGAATACAAATGCGAGTTAAATTAGCAACGGCAAAAACATTCACTTTATAGATACTTTCAAAATCTGCTTGTGTTGTTTCTTCAAAAGGTTTTAAAAGCAAAGCACCTGCATTATGAACAACGGCATCTACTTTTTTCCAAGTCGAAGAAAGAAACTGATCTACTTCCTGCAAAGCATTTTCATCAGACAAATCGATTGAAAGACAAGTAACGTTTTGATGTTGTAATAATGTTTGTGGAATTTTTCTGGAAATAGCCAAAACCTGATGGCCGGCTTCAGCAAATTGCAAAGCTAATTCATACCCTATTCCTCTGCTTGTTCCTGTAACGATAATATTTTTCATGCAACAAAAATAATCAAATGCTGTAAAATGACCTCTTATTTAGTCATGGTTATTTCTTGTGTCGGCGAAACCGAAATTTTAGTCACAGCAGGCAATAATTCCTGAGTAAATACCGTAATGTGCGGAATATCCATTACTTTAAATTCATCTGAAACATGATGATAAAAATCAAAATTTTCAAAATCAAACGTGCTTATTGATTGACAAGGTTTTTTGAAAACGTCGTAAAACGAATAATTATCTGATCTGTAAAACAATTGATATTCTGCTTCTTTAGGCAAAAATCCAATTGTGTTTTTCCCTGTATATTCGTTTATTTTTGCTGCCATATTCGATTTATCAAAACCTGTAATATACGCTAGATAATCTCTTTTCATGGGAACACCAATCATTTCGATATTAAGTTGCGTGTAAAGATTAAAATTTTGATCTTTCAATTTCTGAACTAGACTTTTTGATCCTAACAATCCTTTTTCTTCTCCAGCAAAAAACACAATTAAGATACTGCGTTTGTTTACTTTAGTTTTAGCAAAATATTTAGCCATTGCTGCAACAGAAGTTACTCCCGACGCATCATCATTTGCTCCATTATTAATTTTATCTGCTTGGTCTTTTTTCTCAATCCCGATATGATCGTAATGCGCGCTCAGCACTACAAACTCTTTTTTCAATTCAGGATCCGTTCCTTCTATTACTCCAACAATATTAAAAGCGGGTGTTTTAAAATTGGTTAAGGTATCACGATAGGTTTTAAAATAAGGTTTGATGTTATTTTTCTTTAGAAAATCTTCTAAAAAAACAGCTGCTTTTTCGATTCCTCTTGTACCAGTTTCACGCCCTTCCATTTCATCTGAAGAAAGTGTCTTTAAGAAATCTGAAATTTCCGTTTCATTTACTTTATAATTTATTTCAGTTGATTTTGAATCTGTTTTTGAATCTTTTTCAGCTATAGTTGTCGTACTCGTTTTACAAGCTACAAACAGGATTGGAAGTAAAAAGTATAATTTTTTCATGGTTTCTATATTGAATATTAGTGGTTTTAGAATAAAAATAAACTTGAAAGCATAAACTTATGAAAACTAATAGAATATTCATAAAAAAACCCTTCCAAACTAAAAGTCGAAAGGGTTTCCAAATCTATTGATAACCTAATTTTATCCATTAATCACAGCTCTTGAAATTACGATTTTCTGAATTTCAGAAGTTCCCTCGTAAATCTGAGTAATTTTTGCATCACGCATCATACGCTCCACATGATATTCTTTAACATATCCATTTCCTCCGTGAATTTGAACCGCTTCAACAGCTGTATCCATTGCCACTTGCGAAGCAAAAAGTTTTGCCATTGCTCCACTCACATCATAATTTGTGTGCTGATCTTTATCCCAAGCCGCTTTCATGCATAAATGACGCGCTGCTTCGATATTTACAGCCATATCTGCCAATTTAAAAGCAATTGCTTGGTGGTTGCAGATTTCTGTTCCAAAAGCTTTACGCTCTTTTGAATATTTCAAAGCCAATTCGTAAGCTCCTGAAGCAATTCCTAAAGCCTGAGAAGCAATTCCTATTCTACCACCTGCAAGTGTTTTCATAGCAAATTTAAATCCGAAACCATCTTCTCCAATTCTGTTTTCTTTTGGAACTTTCACATCAGAAAACATTAATGAATGCGTATCAGAACCACGAATTCCCATTTTTTGTTCTTTTGGACCAACAGAAAAACCTGGCATATCTTTCGTCATAATCAAAGCATTAATTCCTTTGTGCTTTAATTCCGGATGTGTTTGCGCAATTACTAAATATACAGACGCCGTATTTCCGTTCGTAATCCAGTTTTTTGTACCATTAACTAAATAATGATCGCCCATATCAATTGCCGTTGTTTTCTGAGAAGTAGCGTCACTTCCCGCTTCTGGTTCACTTAAGCAGAATGCTCCGTGAATTTCTCCAGAAGCCAAACCTGGCAAATATTTTTGTTTTTGTTCTTCTGTACCATATTCCTGCAACCCCCAGCAAACTAAAGAATTGTTTACCGACATTACAACAGAAGCAGAAGCATCTACTTTAGAAATTTCTTCCATTGCAATAACGTAAGAAATGGTATCAAGACCGCTTCCCCCGTATTTAGGATCTACCATCATTCCCATAAATCCAAGCTCACCCATTTTTTTGACTTGCTCAGTTGGAAAAATTTGTTTTTCGTCACGTTCAATAACTCCCGGCAACAATTCATTTTGAGCAAAATCTCTTGCTGCCTGCTGAATCATTAAATGTTCTTCGGTAAGATTAAAATCCATAGTAGTATACTTTAAATGTTTTTTCAACTAATTTTCAAACCGAATTCTAGTTGATGGTTTTTTTATGTTTTTGTTTTTTTCAGGTCCTTACTTTTTCAGTTCAAGGCTTTCAAAGATACTTTTTAAAAGTATCAATTACAATGCGCGCATACAAAATTAATAGATCAGCAAAGATAACGATAACGTTTTCGTAATTATTTAGCTTTTTATCGAAATGAGCATTAATCTCGCAACTAATCTTGTAAAATCTCTGACTGTTTCTTTCCTTATTTAAGCTCCAAAACTTACTTATTTTTATGAATTTTCCTTAGTTCAAGGTTAAACAATTCTTAAAACAAGTAAATCTACGTAAAACAAGTCTTACTAATTTGATTACTAATATAATACAAAAATCAAACATTCATTTCAAAACAAAAAAACATCTGCAAAATGACATAAATATTGAGCAATTAACATTATTTTTGACCAAAAAATAAATAATTGATAGAACATGAAAAAGATTTTACTTTTACTAACACTCCTCTTAAGCTTGCAATTTTCTACTGTTTCGGCACAAACACATATCGATGTTAACGGCGTGACTGTTCCTAGAAAAATAGAGTTTCAAGGCAAAACTTTACAACTTAACGGCGCAGGCGGAAGATCAAAAATGTGGTTGGAAGTTTATGTGCAGGCTTTGTATTTATCTCAATTAAGTCAGGATCCGCAATTTATTATTGACAGCGATACCGAAATGGCAATTCGAATTGAAATTACCTCTTCTATGGTTTCTTCAAATAAATTGACAAAAGCTATGAACACAGGTTTTGAAAAATCTGCAGGAAGCAATCTAGAACAATTACGTCCTAGAATTGAGCAGTTAAAAAGTTACTTAAGTGACGTAATTACAGAAAAAGATGTTTTTGTTTTAGCTTACAATCCTCTTGATCAAAACGTTTATGTTTCTAAAAATGAAGTTCTAAAAGGTAAAATTCCAGGATTTGATTTCAAAAAAGCATTATTCGGAATCTGGCTTTCTGACAAACCAGTTGATGACACTTTGAAAAAACATTTATTAGGACAATAATCTTAATTTTTTAAATATCCAAAAAGCCGAAAACCAAATAGTTTTCGGCTTTTCTTTTTTGTTTGCTAAATTTGCTGCGAAATACATTATTCACATTATTCTATTTTATACATTTACGCAAAATAAACATATCACAACAAAATGAAAGATTTATTACAACAATTTGAAAACAAGGTACCTGAAATTGTTTTTAATTGGAAAGATTCAGAAACAGAAGCCGAAGGGTGGACAGTTATTAATTCACTTCGCGGAGGAGCTGCGGGTGGAGGAACAAGAATGAGAAAAGGCTTAGACATGAACGAAGTTTTGTCTCTTGCTAAAACTATGGAAGTTAAATTCTCTGTTTCAGGCCCGGCGATTGGCGGGGCTAAATCTGGAATAAATTTTGACCCGAATGATCCTCGCAAAAAAGGAGTTTTACAGCGTTGGTACAAAGCGGTTTCTCCATTATTAAAAAGTTACTACGGAACTGGAGGAGATTTAAATGTTGATGAAATTCACGAAG
>NZ_CAMLIX010000258.1 GCF_946479975.1 uncultured Flavobacterium sp. | reverse complement strand
CAAAAATTGGAGTAGCAAATTTTCTACCCAAGTTCATACCAGCCCATCCAAGAACAGTCTCATAAATCTGACCAATGTTCATACGTGAAGGTACCCCAAGTGGGTTCAACACAATATCAACTGGCGTTCCGTCTTCCAAGAAAGGCATATCTTCATGACGAACGATTCTAGCAACAATACCTTTGTTACCGTGACGTCCTGCCATTTTATCCCCTACTTTCAACTTACGTTTCTTAGCAATATAAATCTTAGCCAATTTCAAGATTCCAGATGGCAATTCATCTCCAACTGTAATAGTGAATTTTTCTCTTCTTAAAGATCCTTGTAAGTCGTTTAGCTTAATTTTATAGTTATGAATCAAATCATTAACCATTTTATTAGTAGCATCATCAGCAACCCATTGACCTTTGCTTAAGTGAGCAAAATCTTCTACTGCGTAAAGCATTTTTTGAGTATATTTTTTACCTTTTGGTAAAACTTCTTCACCCAAATCATTCATTACACCTTGAGATGTTTTTCCGTTAACGATCAAGAATAATTTCTCTACTAATCTGTCTTTTAATTCAACAAATTTAGTTTCGAATTCCATTTCAAGAGCTCCTAAAGCATCTTTATCCTGAGTACGTTTACGTTTATCTTTTACGGCTCTTGCAAATAATTTTTTGTCAAGAACTACACCATGTAAAGATGGAGAAGCTTTTAATGAAGCATCTTTTACATCACCAGCTTTATCCCCGAAGATTGCACGAAGCAATTTCTCTTCTGGAGTTGGATCTGATTCTCCTTTTGGTGTAATTTTTCCAATCAAAATGTCGCCAGGTTTAACCTCTGCTCCAATTCTGATCATACCGTTTTCATCTAAATCTTTAGTAGCTTCTTCAGAAACGTTAGGAATATCGTTTGTTAACTCTTCATTTCCTAACTTAGTATCTCTAACCTCTAATGAATAATCATCAACGTGGATAGAAGTAAAAATATCATCACGAACTACTTTCTCAGAAATTACAATCGCATCCTCGAAATTGTACCCTTTCCATGGCATGAACGCAACTTTTAGGTTTCTACCTAAAGCTAATTCACCATTTTGAGTAGCATATCCTTCAGACAATACTTGTCCAGGAACAACTCTATCACCTTTTCTTACGATTGGTTTCAAGTTGATACTTGTACCTTGATTGGTTTTTCTAAATTTAATTAAGTTGTAAGTTTTCTCATCAGCATCAAAACTAACCATTCTCTCGTCTTCTGTACGATCGTATTTAATAGTAATGATGTTAGCATCAACATATTCTACAGTTCCATGCCCTTCAGCATTGATCAATACTCTAGAATCTGAAGCTACCTGACGCTCTAAACCTGTACCAACAATTGGTGCTTCAGGACGAATCAAAGGAACGGCCTGACGCATCATGTTCGATCCCATCAACGCACGGTTCGCATCATCATGCTCCAAGAAAGGAATCAAAGATGCAGAAATCGAAGCGATCTGGTTAGGAGCAACGTCTGTATAATGAACTACTGTTGGTTCAACAACTGGGAAGTCACCTTCCTCACGAGCAATAACATTGCTAGCTGTAATTTTACCAGAAGCGTCCATTTCAATGTTTGCCTGAGCAATCATTTTACCTTCTTCTTCTTCAGCACTTAAGTAAATTGGAGTACTCTCTAAATCAACTACACCATTAGTTACTTTACGGTATGGAGTTTCGATGAATCCCATTCCATTTACTTTTGCATAAACACCAAGAGATGAAATCAAACCAATGTTTGGTCCCTCAGGAGTTTCAATCGGACATAAACGACCATAGTGTGTATAGTGAACGTCACGAACCTCGAAACCAGCTCTCTCTCTCGAAAGTCCACCAGGTCCAAGTGCAGAAAGTCTTCTTTTGTGGGTAATCTCAGCTAATGGATTCGTTTGATCCATAAATTGAGACAACTGGTTAGTACCAAAGAAAGAGTTGATAACTGATGATAATGTTTTAGCATTAATCAAATCAATTGGTGTAAACACCTCGTTATCTCTAACGTTCATTCTCTCACGAATAGTTCTAGCCATACGTGCTAAACCAACACCGAATTGTTGAGACAATTGTTCTCCAACTGTTCTAACACGACGGTTTGATAAGTGATCAATATCATCAATCTCTGCTTTAGAGTTGATCAATTCGATCAAATATTTTACAATTGTAATGATATCTTCTTTAGTAAGCACTTGCTTATCCATAGGGATATCTAAATTCAATTTTTTGTTCATTCTGTAACGACCAACTTCACCTAAGTTATAACGTTGATCAGAGAAGAACAATTTATCTATAATACCGCGAGCAGTTTCCTCATCAGGCGGTTCAGCGTTACGCAACTGACGGTAAATGTGCTCTACAGCTTCTTTTTCAGAGTTTGTTGGATCTTTTTGTAATGTGTTGTGGATAATAGCATAATCTGCTTGGTTATTATCCTCTTTGTGTAACAAAATAGATTTAACGTTAGAATCGATGATCTCTTCCACATTATCTTTGTCGATAATTGTATCACGATCAAGGATGATTTCGTTACGTTCAATAGAAACTACTTCACCAGTATCCTCATCTACGAAATCCTCGTGCCATGTATTCAAAACACGTGCAGCAAGTCTTCTTCCAATATATTTCTTAATACCAGTTTTAGAAACTTTAATTTCTTCAGCTAAGTCGAAAATCTCAAGTATATCTTTATCTCTTTCGAATCCGATAGCACGGAATAAAGTTGTAACAGGTAATTTTTTCTTTCTATCGATATACGCGTACATAACGCTGTTGATATCTGTAGAAAATTCTATCCAAGAACCTTTAAAAGGAATTACTCTGGCAGAATAAAGTTTAGTTCCATTTGCGTGGAATGATTGTCCAAAGAAAACCCCTGGAGAACGGTGTAATTGAGATACTACAACACGCTCGGCACCATTGATTACAAAAGTACCACTTGGAGTCATATAAGGAATTGTTCCAAGATAAACATCTTGTACAATTGTTTCAAAATCTTCGTGTTCTGGATCTGTACAGTATAGTTTTAACCTAGCTTTTAAAGGCACACTATAAGTAAGACCTCTCTCTATACATTCTTGAATTGTATAACGTGGTGGATCAACAAAATAATCTAGGAATTCCAATACGAAGTTATTTCTCGTATCTGTAATTGGGAAATTTTCCATGAAGGTATTGTATAACCCTTCGTTGCCTCTTTCGTCTGATTTCGTTTCCAATTGGAAGAAATCTTTAAAAGATTTAACCTGAACATCCAAGAAATCTGGATAGTCAGGAATATTTTTTGTAGAGGCAAAATTCAATCTTTCAGTCTGATTTGTTATCATCAATGGACAAAATTTTGATTAAAAAAAAGTAATTTTTTTGTGTAAAAACACACTGCGTAGTTTATACTTTCTTTTTAAAACCAATACATCTTTAAAAATAAACTAAGAATTCAGTTCAATTTTTTTTCTTCGTATTGATCAAAAACTTTTTCGTATTTTAAACTAATTTGATAATAAAATTTAATGTATTTTATTATACGAAAAATGGTTTAGGCCTTTGAGTGTTAACTCAGGACCTAAACCTAGTTCTTAAAACTGAGAGGAATTATTTTAATTCAACTACAGCTCCAGCTTCTTCTAATGATTTTTTAAGACCTTCAGCCTCTTCTTTAGAAACACCTTCTTTAACGTTACTTGGAGCACCGTCAACTACATCTTTAGCTTCTTTCAAACCTAAACCTGTAAGTTCTTTTACTAATTTCACAACTGCTAATTTAGAAGCACCAGCTTCTTTTAATACAACTGTAAATTCAGTTTGTGCTTCTTCAGCAGCACCTTCTCCACCACCAGCAGCAACTACTACAGCTGCAGCAGCAGGCTCGATACCATACTCGTCTTTTAATATTGTTGCTAATTCGTTAACTTCTTTAACTGTTAGGTTAACTAATTGTTCTGCGAATTGTTTCAAATCTGCCATTTTTTCTATCGTTTAAAATGATTTGTAAAATTATATTTTGTTTATTGTGCGCTATTTAAGCTGCGAGAGAAATTCTCTCACAATGATTATTATGCCTCAGCTTCTTCTTCGCTACCTGCAAATTTGTTTTGCAAAGCAGAAATGATTCTTTGAGCTGGAGATTGTAATAATCCAATAAGTTCTCCAAGAAGTTCTTCTTTAGATTTAATAGTTGCTAATGCATCTAATTGATTATCTCCGATGTAAATTTCATTATTAATGAAAGCACCTTTTAAAACTGGTTTATCAGATTTCTTACGGAAATCTTTAATAATTTTTCCAGGAGCATTAGCTACATCAGAAATGAAGATTGCACTATTACCTGTTAAAACAGTAGGTAAATCACCATAATCATTAGCAGAAGCTTCCATTGCTTTTGCAAGCAAAGTGTTCTTTACAACTTCTAATTTGATACCTGCTTTAAAACAAGCTCTTCTTAAGTTTGAAGTCGTCTCTGCGTTTAAACCAGAAATATCAGATACATAAATGATATTTGTACCAGCTAACTGCGCAGTTAAATTTTCAATCGCGATTGATTTTTCTTCTCTAGTCATACTAAAAATTTTTAACTACCAATTATACTGCTTTTGGGTCTAATGCAATAGCAGGACTCATAGTGCTTGTAAGGTGAATACCTTTGATGTATGTACCTTTAGCAGCAGTTGGTTTAAGTTTTATTAATGTTTGAATAATTTCGTGTGCGTTGTCAACAATTTGCTCAGCTCCAAAAGAAACTTTACCAATTCCTGCGTGAACGATACCAGTTTTATCAACTTTAAAGTCAATTTTACCAGCTTTAACCTCTTGAACAGCTTTAGCAACATCCATAGTTACTGTACCTGTTTTAGGGTTTGGCATTAAACCTCTAGGTCCTAAAATACGACCTAATGGACCTAATTTACCCATAACAGCTGGCATAGTGATGATAACATCAACATCTGTCCAACCATCTTTAATTTTTTGTAAATAGTCATCAAGACCTACATAGTCTGCACCAGCTTCTTTAGCTTCAGCCTCTTTATCTGGAGTAACTAATGCTAATACTTTTACATCTTTTCCTGTTCCGTGAGGTAAAGTTACTACACCTCTTACCATTTGATTCGCTTTTCTTGGATCTACACCCAAACGAACTGCGATATCAACAGACTCATCAAATTTTGCAGAAGCAACAACTTTCAATAATGCCGCAGCATCTTTTAGAGAGTATAATTTGTTCTTTTCAATTTTTGAAGCAGCCTCTTTTTGCTTTTTTGTTAATTTTGCCATGTCTTTTTCTTAATTAAAAAGGAGCATCTCCTGATACGGTTATACCCATAGATCTAGCTGTTCCAGCAACCATACTCATAGCTTTTTCAATTGTAAAAGCATTTAAGTCTGGCATTTTGTCTTCAGCAATAGTTCTAATTTGTTCCCAAGTAACACTCGCTACTTTTTTACGATTAGGCTCACCAGAACCAGATTTTAGCTTTGCAGCTTCCATTAACTGAACCGCCGCTGGAGGAGTCTTAACAACAAAATCAAATGATTTGTCTTTGTACACAGTGATTTGCACTGGACAAATTTTGCCAGGTTTATCTTGTGTTCTAGCATTAAATTGCTTACAGAACTCCATGATATTAACCCCAGCAGCTCCTAAAGCAGGTCCAACCGGTGGCGACGGGTTCGCAGCACCTCCCTTAACTTGTAGTTTAACTACCTTACTAATTTCTTTAGCCATTTTTAAAAAATTTAACACTGTAATCAATTGGAAGCGATTACAATGGTTTATTATAGTGTAACAAAAATTATACTTTTTCTACTTGCATAAAACTTAACTCTAATGGTGTTTTTCTTCCGAAGATCTTAACCATTACTTCAAGTTTACGCTTCTCTTCATTGATTTTCTCAACAGATCCATTAAATCCGTTAAAAGGTCCATCAATAACCTTAACCGTTTCACCAACACTAAAAGGAATAGAACGAGTATCTGTATTTACAGCTAACTCATCTACCTTACCTAACATACGGTTTACTTCAGATAGTCTTAAAGGAACAGGTTCTCCGCCTTTAATTTCTCCTAAAAATCCAATAACACTAGTAATTGACTTAATAATATGAGGAATCTCACCAACCAAGTTAGCTTCGATCATAACATATCCAGGAAAATAAACTTTATCCTTAGATGATTTTTTCCCTTCTTTTACCGTAACTACTTTTTCAGTAGGAACTAAAACTTGAGAAACATAATCCTCCATACCTAATCTAGCAATTTCAGTCTCGATATAAGCTTTCACTTTATTCTCTTGACCACTTACCGCTCTAACTACGTACCATTTTTTCACATTATTATCTGCCATCACAAAAAAAAATTATCCTTTTAACCAGTTAAAAAATCCAGCCAAAGCTTTTGCAAAAAA
>NZ_CAMLIX010000257.1 GCF_946479975.1 uncultured Flavobacterium sp. | reverse complement strand
TGGAGCTTTGGCAGCGCCTTTGGTTGGAAGACTTGGAGATAAAGGAAACTCAAGAATTGCTGTTGGTTACGGTTGTTTATTGATTTTAATAAGCTTCTTGGTTTTCTATTTTGCTATTGAAAGTGTAATCGGGATCGCCATTGGAATTGTATTTATAGATATCGGAATTCAAGGTGTTCATATCTCAAACCAAACAAGAGTATATTCGTTAATGCCAGAAGCAAGAAACCGATTAAATACGGTATTTATGTCGCTTACCTTTTTAGGAACGGCTGCGGGATCTGCGTACGGTTTATTATTATGGAAATTGGGCGGATGGCATGCCGTAACAATTGGCTGTATGGTTTTATCTTTGATATCATTATTAATCTACGGACTTACTTATAAATCTAAAAAACAAAAAGCGCAAATTGATTAAAAAATTAATTTGTAAATTTGCGTTCAAATTAAAAATAACAAAATGGAAAACGGAATATACGCTAAATTCAACACTAGCAAAGGTTCGATTTTAGTAAAATTGACACACGATTTAACGCCGGGAACTGTAGGTAACTTTGTTGCTCTTGCAGAAGGTAATATGGAAAATAAAGTGAAACCTCAAGGACAAAAATTCTATGACGGATTAACATTTCACAGAGTAATCGCCGATTTCATGATTCAAGGTGGTTGCCCAAAAGGAACTGGAACTGGAGATCCAGGTTACAAATTTGATGATGAATTTCACCCAAGTTTAAAACACGATCGTCCAGGAGTTTTAGCAATGGCAAATTCAGGACCTGGAAGTAATGGTTCTCAATTTTATATCACGCACGTTCCAACACCTTGGTTAGATGGAAAACATACTGTTTTTGGTCACGTAATTGAAGGACAAGATATCGTTGATGCTGTTGCTCAAGGTGATGCATTAGAATCTGTAGAAATTATCAGAGTTGGAGAAGAAGCTGAAAAATTTAATGCTATTGAATCTTTTATTGGTTTAAAAGGTGCTCGTCTAAAAAGAGAAGCAGCTTTAAAAGCAGAATCTGAAGCAAAAATGGAACAATTAGCTGCTGGATTTGATAAAACAGAAAGCGGTTTACGTTACAAAATGATCCAAAAAGGAGAAGGAAAAAGAGCTGAAGCAGGAAAAACAGTTTCTGTTCACTACGAAGGTTCTTTAGAAAGCGGAAAAGTTTTTGATTCTTCTTACCCAAGAAAAAAACCAATCGAATTCAAATTAGGAGTTGGACAAGTTATCGAAGGATGGGACGAAGGTATCGCTTTATTACAAGTTGGAGACAAAGCTCGTTTTGTAATTCCATCTGATTTAGGATACGGACCATCAGGGGCTGGAGGAGTTATTCCGCCAAACGCAACTTTGATTTTTGATGTTGAATTAATGGACGTAAAATAAGAGTTTACAAACAATTTAGTATTGTTTTAAATTATATCCCATTCGCAAGCCGAATGGGATTTTTTTTATATTTACTAAAAAACAAACACGATGAAAAATATTTTGATCCTTGCGGGATTGGCATTATTTGTAGTTTCTTGCGGAACTCAAAAAACGGCTGCGCTTACTTCAAATGCAGCTACAGAAACACCAAAAGTAGTAGCATTGACGCCTGAATTAGAGGCAGGTAAAAATTTATATGATAATAATTGTGCAAAATGCCACAAATTGTACGAACCTAAAAAATTTACTAAAGAAGAATGGGCGCCAATTTTGGTAAGAATGGGTAAAAAAGCAAAATTAGATGAAACTCAAATGGCATCTATTTCTAATTATATCGATTCTCAATTGTAATCTACATTTCAAAAGAAACAAAAAAACCGATTCAAAATTTATTGAATCGGTTTTTTGTTTTCAAATAGATATAAAAAAACACCTTCACAGAATGAGGTGTTTAAAAAGTTATGAATGATGTACAGCCGAATTATCTACAGCTACTACTTTTAAAGTTTTTATTCCAGCCGGCAGTTCCCAATCTACTTCGTCATTTTCTTTAAAACCAATAATAGCAACGCTTAAAGGAGCTAAGATTGAGATTTTAGATTGTTTTACATCTGCTGCAGAAGGTAAAACGATTTGAATTTTCATTTGTTTATTCGCTTTTACATCTTCAATGGTTACAAAAGAATTAATGCGGATTACCGAACTATCCAATTCGCTTTCTTTGCTTATTACTGCACGATCCAATTCTTGCGAAAGCTGATTGGCTTCTTTTGTATTTGTCGAATTTTTACTTTTTAAAATCAATTCTCTTAAAAATTGATAATCTGATTTACAGAAAGTGGGTGTTGGTTTCATATCTATATTGAATTTATTGTTATTAATTTTTAAATGATTTTTTCTTCTTTAGGATTTAAAAACTGGATTTTTAGTCTTTTGAACGCAACTGCTTAATTGGAAAAACAGAAAAAAACCTGACCAAAACGAATCTTGTCAAATAATTAAAATATTTAAGCTACTGAAAAATCCTCCGTCAAAAGAAGAAAACTGAAGTAGACGGAGGCCTAAAAAATAAAGGCCTTATTATGCGAAATAATTACAGCACAAAAAGGTCTTGCTGTGCAAAACGTCTTCGAAGGAGCTGTATGTGATATTATATTTCCCATAAGGAGAATCAAAATTGATCTGCAAAGATAGGTAATCTTTTTGAATTTAGTGCGTATTTACTTCCATTTAATACCGCAGCCTAAACTAGGTTTTTGCGTTTCTTTTAAACTTCTGTTGTAAATTAAGGCATCAATTGCGCCTCTTAGATCGCTTCCGCTAAGGGGAATTCCGTTGCCGGGTCTTGAATCGTCAAGTTGTCCTCGGTAAAATAATTTATCTTGATTATCAAATAAATAGAAATCTGGAGTACAAGCCGCTTGATACGCTTTTGCAGTTTCTTGACTTTCATCATACAAATAAGGAAAATCAATTTTGTTTTCTAAAGCAAAGTCTGCCATTAATTCTGGCGAATCGGCGGGATATTTTACAACATCATTGCTGGAAATTGCAATAACTCCAATTCCCTGTACACGATAATCATTAGCAATCATGACGATTTCTGAAATAACATGAAGTACAAACGGACAATGATTGCAGATAAATAGTACAAAGTGCCTTTAGAACCTCTTAAATCTTGAAAAGAATAAGTGTCATTAGAATTGGTGTCTTTTAAATAAAAATCTGGAGCAATTGTTCCCAAAGGAAGCATGGTTGATGCTGTTTGTGCCATTTTTACAAGAAATTTGATTTTCAAAAATAGGTTTAAAAATCTGTAAATAAAAGAGCACAAGAATAAAAAAATATCCAAAGAAGCAGTTAGCATTGTGTGCTTGCTCTTTGGATACTTTTTATATATTTTCTATGAATTTAAAAACTGAAGTAAATCTTCGTTTAGTTTTTCTTTGTTGGTGTAGAATAATCCGTGCGGTGCGCCTTCATATTCTATAAATGTATTGTTTGCAATTGCCTTAGCTGCTTTTCTAGAAGTAAGATCAATTGGTACAATTTTGTCGTCGTCTCCGTGAATGATTAAAGTTGGAACTTTAACAAAGTCTAACTCATCTCTAAAATCGGTGTACGAAAAAGATTCTGCACATTTTAAAGTAGCTCGTGGAGAAGCAACAGAACATAACGCTCTATAATATTCTAATAACGGTGTGCTTATTGGCTTGTTGATAATGTTGATGCCAAAAAATGTCTTCCCGAAGTTGTCTATAAATCCTATTCTATCTTCTTTAATTGAAGCGGCTGTTGTGTCGCTTTTTTCTTTCGGATGTCCGTCGGGATTGTCATCTGTTTTTAGAAGAAAAGGAACAACAGATGAAATTAAAGCAGCTTTGGTTACGCTTTTTCCGCCATGACGACTGAAATAACGAACTACTTCGCCACCGCCCATAGAGAAACCTACAAGTGTTACATTTTCTAATTCCAATTGCTCTATAATTTCCTTTAGATCATCGGCTAAAGTGTCGTAATCGTAACCATCCCAAGGCTGAGACGATTTACCAAATCCGCGGCGATCGTAGGCAATAACTCTAAAATTATTTTGTACTAAATGATCAATTTGGTATTCCCACATTTCATTAGAAAGTGGCCAGCCATGAATTAAAATTACAGGTTTTCCCTGACCATAATCTTTTACATACAGCCTTACATTTTGTGCCGTTTCTATATATTTATCAGTATGAACCTGTTTAAGATTAGACTCAAAATCTTTTATTGACATGCATGCATTTGGTTCAGTATGTTCCATGTTATATATTTTTACGTTAGAGTAGTCGTTTTTCTTTAGTAAAATTAGTAGTTAAGCCAAAGAAACTGGTTATAGAATTAGGCGCATTAATTACAAAATTTATAGGTTTGTAATTCTAAACAAAAAAAAATGGATTTAACTTGGAACGAATTTGAAAGAACCGATATGCGCGTAGGAACCATCGTAGAAGTAAATGATTTTCCCGAAGCAAGAAAACCTGCCTTTCAACTCACAATAGATTTTGGTTCTGAAATAGGAATTAGAAAATCATCGGCACAAATAACCAAAAGATATCAAAAGGAAGATTTAGTAAACCGTCAGATTGTGGCAGTTGTGAATTTTCCGAAAAAACAAATCGGAAAGTTTATGAGTGAATGTTTGGTTCTCGGCGCTGTAGGCGAGGAGGGAGATGTAATTTTATTAGCCCCGGATTTTAAAATACCAAATGGACTGCGTATTGGGTAGTTTTTAGTCACAGTATTCAGTGACAGTATTCAGTCTCAGTTTTGCACTGAAAACTGTGACTGCGACTGAAAACTTATCGAATTCTTTCAATAAACTGTTGTAAAATCTCCTGTCCTTCTTCCCAATATTTCAAATCAGAATCGGAGTTGATGTGGCCTTGCTGACCTACGTTTACAAAATCGCTTCCCCATTTTTCGGCGAAGTACTTCTTTCTTTCAAATAAAGAATACGGATCGTTTTCGCTGGCAACAACAATTGACGGAAAAGGTAATTTGTAAAGCGGCATTGGAGAAAAATTTCTCGTACATTCAGGTGTATGCTCTGGCGAATCTACATCTGCGGGCGCAACAAGAAAAGCACCAATAATATTTTTATTACTATATTTTTCTGCCCAATGCAAAACCAATGAAACGGCCAAACTATGCGCAACCAAAATGGTTGGTTTATCAAGCTTTAAAATAGTTTCATTTAATCTTTCAAGCCATTCTTCCCGAATGGGCTCATCCCAATTGTCTTGCACAACCCGAATTGAATTTTCGAATTTTTTGTGCCAAAAAGTCTGCCAATGTTTTTCGCCAGAATCTCCAAGTCCTGGTATAATTAATAGTTGTGTCTCCATTGCCGTGGAATTTTTATTTAGTGATTATTTTTTGCGTTCTTTTAAGATTCGGTTGACTTCATTTACCAAAAGCGGAAAAGCAGGTTCAGTCATTCCGTGGTTGTAACCGTCCAATTCGTAAAGTTTCGTTTGCGTATGTCCAACCAATTTCATCATTCTCGCCATATATGCGTTTTCTTCGTAACGTCCCAGCATTTCCAATTCGCGGTCTCCAGTAATTAATAGTAAAGGCGGAGCATCTGCACGAACGTGATACAAAGGCGCAAATTGGTCGATTGTGGGTTGTTTTTCTCGAATTCCGTTTTCTCTTCTAATTTCAAAATGCGTAATACACTGACTGCTAAACGGAATAAGTCCTGCAATTTGATTGGCGTCTATATTTTCTTTTTGAAGCCATTTTTTATCCAAACCAATCATTAAACCTAAATAAGCTCCAGCCGAATGTCCGGAAACAAAAATCTGCGTTTTATCACCTCCATAATTTGCAATATTGTTAAAAGCCCACGCAACCGCTGTAGCCGCATCTTCAATGCATTTTACTGCTTTTACTTTTGGAGATAATCTGTAATTTACACCAATAATAGCAAAACCTTTATTTTTTAAAGCTTCAGGAATTTCTTTATTTCCTCCAGTTAATCCGCCACCGTGAAACCAGACAATAGTAGCGAAACCTGTTTTATTTTTTGGATAATAAATATCTAAAACACATCTTTCGCTAATGTATTTATCTGATTTATTTGCTTGCGCATTATAATATTGAATGTTGTTTTTCGTTTCATATTCTGTATTCTGTGCCGAAAGAGATATTCCGAAGAAAAGGAAACTTAAAAGAAGAATTAATTTTTTCATTTTTTGTCAGTTAGAAGTAAAATGTAATTTGTGAAATGTTAGAAGTGAGATTAAGTGAATTGTGCATTTCACATTTTACAAATCACATCGCACAAATAAATATATAAAAAAAGTCCAAAATGCAGAACAAATTGGACTCTTACTTTTTGAAATGTTTAATTTTGAATTAAATATCGTCAAAATCAATGTCTGTAAAGCTGGATCTGTGGGCTTCAACTTTTTCAGAGCTATATTCTTTTTTAAAATCTTTTTGATGTCTTTCAG
>NZ_CAMLIX010000256.1 GCF_946479975.1 uncultured Flavobacterium sp. | reverse complement strand
ATACAAAAGAATACGAAGTAGATTTGTATAAAGACTTCTACGTTACAAAACAGTTATTATCGTCTCTTAAAACGACTAATAAGATGATCAATATTACGGGAAGTATTTACGCGCACGAAAATGACCTTGCCAACTGTATTTTACTGAATGACAGCAAAAATGTTGTAGAGGCGCTTCAAGGAAATATCTTTATGGTTTCAGGAAATAAGCTAATTACTCCTCCAGTTTCAGAAGGTGCTTTAAACGGTATAATGCGTAAACAAATTTTAGCTTTGGCTAAGAAAATAGAAGGCATAGAAGCATTAGAAGAAATAATTTCGCCGTTTGATCTTCAAAAAGCAGACGAATTATTTCTAACAAATGTAATCACAGGGATACAGCCGATAACTAAATATCGAAAAAAGGAGTTTAAAGTAAATCTGGCTCATTTATTAGTGCAAAAACTAAACGAATCCATTTCTGAAAATTAATTCAGATATGGATTTTCAGGTGCATTAGACCAAATAAGATAATCGCCTCCAAGTTCTATAATCTGCTCTTTCCAAAAATGAGTTGTAGATTTTCCGATAATTTTATTTTTATAATTATTATCAGCAATAATCCACGAGTTTCCCTGCATTTCATTTTCAAGCTGATTTTCATCCCAACCTGTATAACCTAAGAAAAAACGAATGTTATTCTTGTTGATATCACCGTTGTTTATTAAGTCCTTAGTTGACTCAAAATCACCTCCCCAATAAATTCCGTTTGAAATCTCCACACTGTTGGGGATCAACTCCGGAATATTATGAATGAAATAAAGGTTGTCTTGTTCTACAGGGCCTCCGTTATATATTTTGAAGTTGGCATCAATCTCAGGTATTAAGTCATTAATAGTATACTTTAATGGCTTATTGATTATAAAACCTATTGATCCTTCTTTGTTATGGTCTGCTAATAAAATTACCGATCTATTAAAAGATAAATCTCCAATTATTGAAGGCTCGGCAATAAGCAGGTGTCCTTTTTTTAATTTTTCTGAAATCATACGGTTACAATTTTTATTAAATTTAATCATAAAAAAATTAAAATCACAAAAAAAATCGATAAACCATATAAAAAAACCTTCCACATGGGAAGGTTTTAATTATATTATAAGTTTAGAGAACTTTCTTACTTAGTTCACTGCACCTTCTAATTCAGCTCCGGCTTTAAATTTTACTACATTTTTAGCAGCAATTTTAATAGTTTTTCCAGTTTGTGGATTTCTACCGTCTCTTGCAGCTCTAGCAGATACTGACCAAGATCCAAATCCTACTAATGAAATTCTTCCACCTTTTTTCAAAGTTGTACCTACATTACCTAAAAAAGACTCTAAAGCTAATTTTGCCGCAGCTTTTGTAATTCCTGCATCAGCAGCGATAGCATCGATTAATTCTGATTTGTTCATAATAATTAGTTATTAATTGTTGGTTAAAAAAAATTGTTAATACACAAATTTAGTAGGAAATCCGTTGCGTGCAAGTGTTTTCTTTAATTTTAGCAAAAATTGTTGATAACTTGCTTTTTTTGTTCATAAAGGATGTAATTCATCGATTATACTTACGTATAAACCCCTGTTTTACTGACCTTAATAGACTTTTGCAACGTCAGAAAAGCTAACTCCATTTAATAATTCAGAAGCAAGCATTCTCTTTTTTCCTGGAAATTGTAGACTTAATAACTGAATAAACCCTTCTTTTATTGCAATCTTGATTTCTTTTTTACTGCTAATTATCTTTCCAACCTCATAAGAATGTGATTCTGAGACTAGTTTTGCTTCGTAGATTTTAATATTTAATTCCTCATTTTGATCTTTCAAGAAACACCAAGATGCAGGATACGGACTCAAACCTCGAATCAAATTGTTGATTTCGGTTCCAGATTTTGTCCAGTCAATTTTGCAGTTTTCTTTGTTTAATTTATAAGCGGTTTTAATTTCAGCATTATCTTCCTGAATTGTTGTGGTCACATTCCCGTTTTCAATAACTTTCAAAGTATCAATTACAGTCGTGCTTCCTAAATTCATTAATCTGTCGTGTAATTGTCCCGCAGTTTCTTCTGGTTCAATCGCAATTTCCGAATTTAAAATCATAGCTCCGGTGTCAATTTTATCATCAATAAAGAAAGTCGTGACACCAGTTTTTGTTTCTCCATTAATAATTGCCCAGTTTATTGGCGCAGCGCCACGATAATTTGGCAATAAAGAAGCATGAAGATTAAATGTTCCTAAACTTGGCATTTCCCAAACTACTTTTGGCAGCATTCTAAACGCAACCACAATTTGTAAATTGGCGTTTAACGCTTTCAATTCTGCTAAGAAACTTTCGTCTTTTAAATTGGTTGGCTGTAATAAAGTAAGATTGTTTGCAAGTGCATATTCTTTTACCGCCGAATATTTTATTTTTTGTCCGCGTCCTGCTGGTTTGTCTGCAGCAGTAATAACGCCGACAACTTCGTAGTTATTTTTAATAATGGTGTCCAAAATGCCAACGGCAAATTCTGGCGTTCCCATAAATATAATTCTCAATTTCTCCATTATGATTTTAAAGTGTATTTATTATTCGCTAATATGGTAATGTGATTGTTTTCGAGCAATTCCTGAAGAACCGAAATAATGTCTTTTGTGTCCATTTTGATTTGGTTTTCAATTTCTCTCGAAGTCAAAGAAGCTGTTTTTAATAAAGATAAAATTTTATCAGCGATCGAATCGGCTTCTGTAATTTTTCCTTTTTGCGTAATGCAATAGGAACAAATACCGCAATTTTCTTTGGTTTCTTCTCCAAAATAATTCAGCACTAATCTGTTTTTGCAGGATTTCGTATCTTTTATATAATGTAAAACGGACAAAAGCTGTTCTTTTTTAATTTCGTTTTGTTTTTCTAAATACTTAGAAATTCGGTTTATGGTAAGATCGTCCTCACGGACTTCATTAAATAAAATCGTAGCATCGTTGTTTTTCGATTTGTATTCGATGATTTCTTTTTCTTTCAGTTTTTCTAAAACTGCAATAACTTGTTCTTCAGAGCGATTTGATTTTTTTGCAATAAAACCAAGATTCAAATTCGCTTTTACCTCATAAACGCCTGGATAAGTTCTTAAAATCGCCAGAATAATTTCTTCATCACTCGGATTCAAACTTATATACCGAATCACTTCCTTGGATTCAATTAAAAACTGAATACTGATTTTTTCTGAAAATTCCTGAGACATCCTAATAATTCCCTGCTGATTCAAAAACTGCAAAGCATTATAAGTTTTCAAAGTAGGGAAATCGTATTTATTACAAAAATGATTCATTTTAAAAGAAAACGATTCATCTAAACCTTCGCCGTATGCAATCTGAAAATAATTACAGAGTTTTATGTACATCGTTTTTAAAAACTTCTTATCAGGAAGAATATTTAAAAATTGCTGTTCGGTCTGAATCATGTCCGAGTTATTATATAACAAAACCGAAAAAGATTTCGCGCCATTTCGTCCAGCTCGACCAGATTCTTGGTAATAATTTTCTATATTTTCTGGAAGCTGAGTATGAATAACGGTTTTAACATTGTCTTTGTCAATCCCCATTCCAAAGGCATTTGTAGCCACAATAACCTGCGCTTGCTCCGACATCCACAACTGCATGTTTTTGTCTTTTTCTTTTGCCGAAAGTCCGCCGTGATAATACGTTGACGTAAAACCTAAAGACTGTAGTTGCGACGACATGTTTAAGCACGATTTTCTATTTCGCACATATATTATAGAAGGCTGCGGATTTTTTTTCAAAATCTGTTCAGTTCTATACAGTTTATCTTCTACTTCAAAAACCATATAAGCGATATTTTTTCGCTCAAACGACTGCTGAAAATGTCTCGGATTTTTTAATTCTAACTGCGTTCGAATGTCTTCAATAACTCTCGGAGTTGCTGTAGCAGTCAAAGCCAAAAACGGAATTTTAGGAAAGAATTTTTTTAATTCAGAAATTTTAAGATAAGCTGGTCTAAAATCATGTCCCCATTGCGAAACACAATGCGCTTCATCAATAGCAATTAAATTTATAGGAAGATTTTTGATTCGTTCCAAAATCCAGTCAGACTGTAAACGCTCTGGAGAGAGATAAAGAAATTTGAAATTACCATATTGGCAATTGTCCAAAAGATCAATAATTTCTTCGGTATGAATTCCACCCGTAAGCGCAATTGCCTTAATATCTCTTTTTTGAAGATTCATTACCTGATCTTTCATTAAGGCAATCAAGGGAGAAATGACCAAACAAATTCCTTCCTGCATCATAGCAGGAACCTGAAAACAAATCGATTTTCCGCCACCCGTCGGAAGTACCGCAAAAGTATCCTGTCCTTCCAGAACCGAATCGATAATTTCTTTTTGCAACGGTCTAAAACTGTCGTGTTTCCAGTATTTTAGAAGAATATCCTGCGCTCCGAGCATCGCGTTAATTTTAAAGTTAAAAATTTAGAAAACAGTTCTAGTTTTGCAACTTTAAAACCTATCGCTAAATTTTGTCTAAGATATAAAGAATTCTGTTTTCAATCGTATCTTTTGGAACCTCAATCAATTCGTAACCATATTTTTTATAGGTCTCAATAAGATGTTCCTGAATTTTAACTGCCTGTTCAAAATTTTCGTAACGCTCCGCATCGCTCTGGTAAATTTCTTCCCAAGGCGGCAGGATAAAAGTTTTAGAATATTTATAATCTTCGCAAGCTTTAGTAAAAACTTCCGGATAATCGTCTCCAATATAATCCATATACGCCACAACATCAGGAATCCCTCTGTCAATAAAAACCACATCAGCAGGTTCGTCAAGAGCATTTTTATATTGTTCGATACGACCTTCCAAAAGCATTTCGCTAAACAAAAGCGGCTGTTCTAGAAACAGTTGCTCAATGCCTTCTTCTTGCGCTTTCATAGTAACCTGTCTAGAGATTTCAGGATAGCAGCAAAAGCCACGAGCTACCAATTCGTTAATAAGTGTTGATTTTCCAGTACCAGGTCCGCCAAGCAAGACTATAATTTCTTTTTGCACTATTCTAAAAATAAAGCGCAAATTTACCTAAACTTATTTATAATTAAAAAGAATATTTATAAGAAGCGAAAGATTTGGCATTTTAATAAACAAAGTTCCTGCTTTCGGCTCTATCTTTTATGCCGAACCCCGGCCTAAAAGGATGCCACCTCAAACGAAGTTCACTGAACTCAAATAAATAAAAAATTAAAATAGTGAAGTAATCAGGGCTAAAGGGGAAAAATGATTTTGCATTTGGAATTATTTCCAACTTTACGTTCCTGCAAGGTTTTCAAAACCTTGTAGGTGTTGTTATATCGATATTTGACAATATTGCGATGAACGGAAGTGGAGCCCTACCATAATTTAACGAGCCTCTGGCTCTTTTTTGCAGTTCCGAAGGAACAACAGATATTGTAGGGCTGGACTTCAGTCCAGTTGAAATGGTAGTTTTGAATAGAAAAATTTTCATAACAAATATAAAGCTCCAAGCGGATCGACATATTTTTCCTAATTACAGGTCGCTCCGCTGGAGCTTTTGACTGATTGAAATTGAAAATTTCTACAAACATTTTGCTCCGCTGGAGCAATTTCTGAGGTTAAAAATAAAATTATTGCATGACAACCAATCAAACGTATTTAAAATTCCACACAAAATTATAAACGATCATATTTAAAAATGTGAGCAAAGAAAAAAGCCTCATCGGGGCGATATGTTTGTAGAAAAAAATGAACACAATAAATTAAAAGCTCCATCGGAGCGACCTGTAATTTGCAAAATATATGTCGCTCCGATGGAGTTTTTGACTGGTGGGAAATTGAAATTTTCTACAAACATATTGCTCCACTGGAGCAATTTCTGAAGTTAAAAATAAAATTATTGTATGACAACCAGATCAAACGTATTTAAAATTCCACAAAAAATTATAAATGTTCATATTTAGAAATGTGCGCAAAGAAAAAAGCCCCATCGAGGTGATATGCTTGTAGAAAAAAAATGAGCACAAATAAATCAAAGCTCCATCGGAGGGATCTGTAATTTGCAAAATATATATCGCTCCGATGGAGCTTTTGACTGGTGTGAAATTGAAAATTTCTACAAACATTGTGCTCCGCTGGAGCAATTTCTGAGGTTAAAAATAAAATTATTGTATGACAACCAGATCAAACGTATTTAAAATTCCACACAAAATTATAAATGATCATATTTAGAAATGTGCGCAAAGAAAAAAGCCCCATCGGGGCGATATGTTTGTAGAAAAAAATGTGCACAATAAATTAAAAGCTCCATCGGAGCGATCTGTAATTAGTAAATATATCTCGCTCCGCTGGAGCTTTTGACTGGTGTGAAATTGAAAATTTCTACAAACATTTTGCTCCGCTGGAGCAATTTCTGAGGTTAAAAATAAAATTATTGTATGACAACCAGATCAAACGTATTTAAAATTCCACACAAAATTATAAATGATCATATTTAGAAATGTGCGCAAAGAAAAAAGCCCCATCGGGG
>NZ_CAMLIX010000255.1 GCF_946479975.1 uncultured Flavobacterium sp. | reverse complement strand
AAAAAAATCCCAAATTCCAATTGAAGCAAACTGGCAATTTCGCTATTAGACAATTAAAGCCACTTATAATTTTCACGCAGATTTAAAAAGGATTTTAGCAGATAAAGAAAGATTTTTTTCTAATCTAATCTGCTAAATCTGCATGAAAGATTTTTTGAAAAGTCAATAAAAAAATCCCAAATTCCAATTAAGGAATCTGGGATTTTGAAATTTGGAATTTCAATATTGAAATTTAAAATTCTTAATGTGTATGTTTTGGATTAAAACCGTCTTCGCTTAATTCTGTATGCTCATAATCAGCAACCATTTCAGCTTCATAATCGATTTTATCTCCTTTAGAGAATTTCTGAATTAATTTCTCCATAATATTATAAATTACAGGAACTACAATCAGCGTTAAGAATAAAGAAGAAATCAAACCTCCAATAATTACCCAAGCCAATCCGTTTTTCCACTCAGCTCCTGCTCCAGATGCCAATGCAATTGGGAACATACCAAATACCATCGCAATTGTTGTCATTAAGATCGGACGTAAACGTGCGTGATTCGCTTGAATTAATGCCGTTCTGATAGATTCTCCTGCTGCTCTTCTTTGGTTCGTATAATCGACAAGCATGATCGCGTTCTTACACACCAGACCAATCAACATGATGATACCTAAGATGGTAAAGATATTTAACGAGTTGTTTGTCAGTGCCAATGCTAACATCGCTCCAATAAACGAAAGCGGAATAGCAAATAATACTACGAATGGATGCGCGAAACTGTCATACAAACTGACCATTACAAGATAAACCAAAATAATAGCAGCTAGTAAAGCGATTCCTAAAGTACCAAATCCTTCCGATTGGTTTTCTTGGTCACCACCCCAGATGTAGTTCACTCCAGCTGGTTTTTTCAATTTATCTAATTTAACCTGCCATTGCTGCACAATTGTTCCAGATGGCACCCCAACGTTTTGCCCTTTTACAGTTACAGATGCAGATTTATCTCTACGCTCTAACTGAGATGGTCCAGAACCTTCTGTAATATCAGCAAATTGAGACAATTTAATTTGTTGTCCAGCTGCGTTTATGAAAATTAGATTACTTACATCTTTGATACTTTTTCTGTCGAAAGCATTGTATCTGATGTTGATATCGTACTCATATTCTCCAGCTCTGTATTTACCGTCTGTGTTTCCACTAAAAGCAGTTTGCATTGTTAAACCAACTGTTTGAAGTGTTAATCCTAAAGCAGCCATTTTATCACGGTCAACTTTTACGTTAATTTCAGGGTTTCCGTCTTCAACTGTCAATTTAATTTCTGTTGTTCCAGGAATGGTACGTAATTCTGCTTCAGCTAATTTTGCGTAAGCCATTGCCGCTTCTGTTGAAGGACCTGTTACAATTAATCCTAAAGTTGCATCTTCAGCAGTTCCTAAGATACCAACTGGAACCGTTTTTACTTTTGCTCCAACTAATACTTTTTCTAACTTACGTTTGATTTTTGCTGCGTAAACGTTCGCATCGTCTGTACGATCTTTTTGTTCGATCATTTTAACGTCAATCTCTGCTTTGTATGCAGTAGCTTGAGATGCTCCAAAACCTTCAGAAGTTTGTCCCACAGTTGTAATTTGGCTGTGAACGTATTCTTGAGATTTCAAAAATGCCTCTGCTTTTTGCGTCATAAAGTTAGTCTGCTCTAACGAAGCGTCTTTCGGCATTTCAATTTGAACTAAGAACTCTCCACTATCAGAAGAAGCAAAGAATTCTCCTCCAATGAAACCTCCACCCATTAATCCTACTGTTGAAACTAAAAACAAGACGATTACGACAACGAAAGTTTTAATATAATGATCTAAACACCAAGTTAACAACTCAGAAATCCAGTTTGTAAAACGTGTTAAATAAGCTTCGAAACCAAGAATGATTCTTCCAAATAAATTCTTTCCTTCAATGTGCTCTAATTTTCCGAAACGAGAAGACAACCAAGGAATAATTGTAAACGAAGCTAAAAGTGATAGTAAAGTTGAAATAATTACCGTAACACAGAATTGTGTAATAATGTTCGATACCAATCCAGAACTCATTGCGATCGGCAAGAATACAACAACAATTACTAATGTAATAGACGTTACGGTTCCACCAATTTCTGCTGTTCCATCATAAGAAGCACGAATACGGCTTTTACCCATTTCCATGTGCCTGTAAATATTCTCCAATACCACAATCGCGTCATCGACCAGAATACCAACTACAAGAGATAATCCTAATAAACTCATTAAGTTCAAAGTATATCCCATTAAATAAATTCCGATGAAAGTTGCAATCAACGATGCAGGAATAGAAACCATTACGATCAACGAGTTTCTAATACTGTGCAAGAAGAACAACATTACAAAAGCAACTAGAACAACCGCAATCAATAAATCGTGTACAACAGAATCTGCTGCTTCAAGCGTAAAGATTGTACTATCTTTTGCTACTTCAAGTTTTAAATCATTTGATTTATAATCTTTTTCAAGAGTTGCAATTGTTTTCAATAACTGCTCACTTACCGCAACGGCATTCGCATCAGATTGTTTTACGATTTGTAAAACGATCGCACTTTTTTGATCTACACGAGAAATCTTTTCAGCAATTTTTTGTGTATCCTGAACATCTGCAATTTCACCTAAACGAATTTGAATTCCGTTTTGAGAAGAAACTACTAAGTTTCTTAATTCTTCAACACTTTTATATTTACCCGCTAAACGAATTAATATTTTTTGATCACGAGTCTGCACGTTTCCTGTTGGGAAATCTAGGTTCGAAGTCAAAATAGTTTGTTGTACCTGCGGAACAGAAAGTCCGTAACCTTGCATTTTTACAGCGTCAAGATTCACCTGAATCTCACGCTCAGAACCACCAATAATATTTACTTGAGCAACACCTTGTACACGAGATAATATAGGGGCAATTTTTTTGTCAATTAAGTCATAAAACGCTGCTTCGTCCATTTTTCCGTTGGCACCAAGCGTCATAATTGGTAAATCACTTAATGAGAATTTTGTCAGTGCCGGCGTTTTTACGTCATCTGGCAAATCACTAATGATCGCATTAATTTTACGCTGTGCATCATTCAAAGAAAAATCGACTTTTGCGTTTGATGTCAACGTAATCGAAACAATAGATAAACTTTCGTACGATTTAGAATCGATTTTCTTGACGTTTTCTAAGGAAGCAATCGCGTCCTCGATTTTCTTGGTAACTGTATTTTCTACCTCACTTGGAGAAGCTCCAGGATAAATAGTAGAAATAGTAATAACGTTTTGTTCAAATTTAGGGATCAGCTCGTAGCCTAATTGGCTGTAACTGAACAATCCACCAAGTGTCAGAATTGTAAACAATACAATTACCAACGACGGACGTTTTATGGATATTTCGGCTAATTTCATATATTTTGTTTTAGGCTAGGGCTGTAAGATGCAGGCTTTAGGCTTTTATTGAAAGGCTTAAAGCTTATTACTTACGGCTTAAAGCGGTACAATTATTTAATAATTTCTACTGTATTTCCGTCTTGTAAGTTAATCTGACCTGTAGTAATTACTTTTTCTCCATCAGACAATCCGTTGATGATTTCTACCTGATCACCTAAAATTCTACCAGCCGTTACTTTTTTCAATTTTGCAACACCGTTTTCAACCACGAAGATTTCGTTACTGCTCACACTTCCTACGAAAGCATTTCTAGGTACAACCATTAAATGTTGTTTTTGTTGGTTTGAAGCAAAATTTGCTGTACCGTACATACCCGCTTTTAAGTCGTTGTTAGAGTTGTTTGTAATTTCGATTTCAACTGGGAAGTTTAAAGACTCATCTGCTTTTGAAGCAATGAAAGTGATTTTTCCAGAGAAAGTTTTATCAGGATAAACACTAGCCGTTACGTTAATTTGGTTTCCAACTTTTAAACTTGCAACCTGAGTTTCATTTACTGTAACTACTAATTTTAATTTAGAAACGTTTACGATATCAAACAAAGCTGTCGCTGGCATTCCTGCTAAAATAGATCCTGGCTCAATGTATTTTTTATTGATAAATCCGTTGATTGGGGCTTTTACTCTAGTATCTCCAACATTAATGTTTGCTTGTTTTAAGCTAGATTCAGCATTTGTCATTGCCAATTTTGCCTGATCTAATTGTTGTTTTGTAACACCACCTGTTTTAAAAGCATTTTCGTATCTGCTGTAATCAGATTTCGCATTTTGGTAAACAGCCTGAGCTTGTTGTGCATTTACGTTAATTGCATCACCTCTCATTGTTAATAAAGTCTGACCAACTCTTACATAGTCACCTTCTTTAGCTAAAACACTAATTACTTTTCCAGATTTCTCTGCAGAAAAAGTTAATTGCTGAATTGGCTCAAAGTTTCCGTTTGCAACAAAGTCCAATGAAATTTCTTCTGTTTTAACTTCAGAAACTTTTACAGAAACTGCCGCATTTTTCGTAGCAACGATATCTGTTTTTTCTTTATTCTTCTTCTTATTATTATTTAAGATATATCCAATTACACCTAAGGATGCAATTATGATTACGATTGTTATAATAGTTTTCTTCATTGTAATTAGTTATTTATAAGAGTTTTTAGTTCGCCTTTTGATTTGATTAGAGATATTTCGGCAATTTTATAATTTAAAACTGCTCTTGTATAATTGTTCTGAGCTTCGATTGATGCATTTTGAGCATCTAACAAATCTGTTAAAGAAGCCAAACCTTGCATATAGTTATTATTAGTATTATTTAATATCTCTAATGCCAGACGCATATTTTCTTTTTGATTATTGATCGTTACAATATTGTTATTGATCTGCGTCATCGCATTTTTATATTCTAAATCAAGAGAAAGTTTAGTGTCTTTAAGATCTTCCTGAAGAGATCTAATTTGTACATCTGCTTGTCTCACTTTTGCACGAGTTCCAAAACCTGTAAATATTGGCACATGTAAATTCAATCCAATTGCAGAGAAATCTGACCAATAAACTCCGTCTTTAGGTTTTGCAAACCAAGGAAATTCTGGACCTTGACCAATATAATTATAACCTGCAGTTAGCGAAAGTGTTGGATAATATCCTGCTTCAACTGCTTTTTTATTAAATACTAAAAGTTCTTCTTGTTTTTTCAAAAGCAGATATTCTGTTCTGTTTTCAATATTTGGTTCTTCAGTCAAATAGGCTGGAGCAACTTCAAATTTTTCGATTGGCATTGTAATTTGAGTTTCAATTGGCATACCCATATAAAACTTCAATGCATTTTCTTCTAACTGAATTTGATTGATAGCCTGCTGACGTTCTGTATCAATATTAGATAATTTTACCACAATACGATCTAAGTCAATTTTTTTAGCCAGACCGTTATCAAATTGCCCTTGAACAATGTTGCGAACTTTTTGCGTATTAGCATAACTGCTGTCTAATAAAACTAATCTTTCGCGCTGTACATAAACAGAATAATAGTTGTTTGCAACTCTTTCAATTACTTGCTCTTCAGTCAACTGGTTGTTGATTTGATAAAACTCACGAGTAGATTTTGCTGCTTTCAAACCTGTAAAAACAGATTGATCAAAGATTGCCTGAGTCAAAGAAAGTCCTGCAGTAGATGTCCATTTTTGACCAAAAGCTGCCTGAATTGCAGTTCCCGGCTGTCCAAATCCTGCACCATCAATAACTGTAGTCTGAATAATTGGATTATACGTTAAATTTCCGTTTGCAGAAATTTGTGGTAATGCTCTAGAACGCACTTCCTGAATTTTATACTCGCTGTTTTCAACTTCAAGCCTTGCTTTTTTAGCGTCGGCTTTATTTTGAAGCGCATAATTGACAGCGTCCTTCAGTGTTAAAGTCGTTTGTGCGCCGGCTGAGAAGCCTATTGTACACAAAAATATAAGAAAGATTCTTTTCATAAGTAGTTAATATTTATTTTTAAATTTTGAGATAGTTCCGCCATTTTTATAATTCCTCCCACAGAACAATGACGGTTTATTTTGAATGATGATTATTGGATTCTTTTAAGCTGCTTTTCTAATTCTTCTACTCCTTTTGCAGTTGCCATTGCGCGGGTATGATATTCTAAAGCTTCTAATTCTATTCTTTGTGCTTCACTTTCAGAAACTGTATTTTCATTTATGTGAAAAATTAGAGTGTAATAAAATCGCACGTATATTTCTACATTAAGATCGGCTCTGTAAAGTCCTTCGCGAATTCCTTTTTCAATATTATCTCTAAAACATTGTGTGCATTGGTCAATTTCCTCAGATAAAATGTTTTGATAAATCTCCGGATAATGTTTTTTAAGCTGATAAAGTGGCGAAGTATCAATATTGTTTTTGAACATATCACGAAACATTTCTCTAATTTCAAAATTCTCGTGAATGGCATTGTAATTTTTTGCCACAATGGTGTCCATAATCTCGTGTACTTGGTTGTGCACCATCGACGTACTTTCTTCAATCAAGACTTCTTTATTGCAGAAATATTTGTAGATCGTTTTTTTAGAAATACACATCTCTCCCGCAATATCATCCATTGTAACACTCTTAAAACCAAGCTTTAAAAAAAGTT
>NZ_CAMLIX010000254.1 GCF_946479975.1 uncultured Flavobacterium sp. | reverse complement strand
GGTGTCATTTTGAGGTTCGGTTAAAAAAATCGCGATTTTCTGAAAAAAAATATCCTGTTTGTAAGTTGGAGCAAAAGGAAATCGTTTTTGTAAAGTACCGTAAAACTGTGCAGAATTCATAAAATATCATTGAAATACAAAGGTCGCTTTTTTTAATGGCAATGGCAAAAATCAAATTCAATATCGAGTTCAAAATTCAATATCAATAACAATGAAAATAACAACATTTAAAATTTTATTGAACCATATAAGTAATATAAGTTCATTTAAACTGTGGCTGGATAAATTAAATGAACTTATATTACTTATATGGTAAAAAAAATAACCGCAACATAATACATTGATAACCTTACACTTAAATTGTTTTTCGAAATTGCAATTATAATTGTTCCTTTTTAATTTGTAAGTTTGTGGTCGCTTAAATTCTTTCTTGATTTAAAACAGGTAACGAATTGTAAATCAACTATGTCATTACAAAACACTAACATTACTTCAAAAAATTACAAAAAACTCTCTATTCAGGTTTCTCTGACTGGATTTTCATATTGCTGTTTTGATACTTTAAATAACGTTATAACTTCATTTAAAGAAATCAAATTTGATACATCAAACAAAAGCGCTAAAATTGAAGATTTATTCACCGATGCATTCAAGAATAATCCCGAGCTAAAAGATAATTATGATGATGTAATGGTTATTCATACCAATAATCTTTCGACTTTTGTGCCAATTGCTTTATTCGATGAAAATTACTTAGGAAGTTATCTGCAATACACTACAAAAGTGTTTGAAAGTGACTTTTTTACTTTTGACCGAATTCCTAATTATCAAATGAATACCGTTTATATTCCGCATGTGAATATCAATAATTTCTTGATTGATAACGTTGGTTCTTTCAATTACAAACACGCCAGTACCATTTTGGTTGAAAAAATTCTAGATAATTCCAGAAACAACGACGACAAAAAAATGATCGTTAATTTTAATCTTGGAAACTTCGAAATTATTGTAGTGCAGAATCAAAAGCTTTTGTTATTCAACTCTTTTGAATACCAAACACCAGAGGATTTTATCTATTACATTTTGTTTACGGCAGAACAATTGAGTATGAATCCAGAAAGTTTCAAATTAGAATTATTGGGAACGATTACAGAAGGTGATCCGTTTTACGAAATTGCATACAAATATATTCGCCATATTTCTTTTCTCGACGTTGCGACACTTCAAGAAAAGAATAGTTTTACAACTGCTCAAAATCAAAAACATTATATCTTATTTCAATCATGAGAATCATTTCAGGAAAATACAAAGGGCGCAGAATTTTTCCGCCAAAAAATCTCCCTGTGAGACCAACGACTGATATGAGTAAAGAAGCATTATTTAATGTTTTGAATAACCATTTTAGTTTTGATGGTTTAAAGGTTTTAGATCTGTTTTCGGGAACTGGAAATATAAGTTTCGAATTCGCTTCACGCGGAAGCGCACCAATTACATCTGTCGATGGAGATTTTGGCTGCGTAAAATTCATCAAACAAGTTTCATCTGAATTTGATTTTGATATTGCCGCTACAAAAAGTGATGTCTTTAAATTTTTAGAAAATTCTAAAACTACTTACGATATTATTTTTGCAGATCCGCCTTACGGTTTAGATCAAGCCACTTTTGAAAAAATTGTTTTAACTGTTTTTGAAAGAGGTTTATTAGAAGATGATGGAATGATGATTATCGAGCATTCAAAATACACGAAAATGGAACATTTGAGTAATTTTTCATTTCAGAAAAGTTACGGTGGTTCTTTTTTTAGTTTCTTCGAACTAAATTCTACCGATGACGATGAAGAATTACCACACGATATTTCTAAAAAAGAATCTGAAGAAGATGAAGGTTAATTGTTTTTAAATATTCAATATTTTTAAATTCCAAATTCCTATACAAACGATTGGAATTTGGAATTTTTTTGTATCAAATTTTAACATTGTTATTTTGAGACAATGGTTTTAATTATCGGAATACAAAGGGAATATATTGGTATATTCGCAATCTTATTTAAATTATATTTCACCCCTACGGGGCTCTTTTCCAATCTTAAATAACATTGCTATAAATATTTCGTCCCTCTGGGACTTTCAAATCCTTGAAAATCTGGAAAATCGAAATATTGCAACACAAGCCTTTTTTCAAAATTGTAAATAAAATATTTCGTCCCTCTGGAATTTTCAAATCCTGGAAGCTCTGGAAGAGCGAAATATTTATAGATCAAATAAAGACCAACAAATAAAAAGCTCCAGCGGAGCGAAATATTTCTGCAAACTCCTTTTTTGCAATTGTAAACAAAAATTTTGCACTTCTTAAACTTTCAAAAACTTTTAAAAAACACCTTTCTATCTAATCCTATTTTCATTCTCGTTTACACTTTTCTGCTTAAACTCACTTTCTTTTATTTTTCCAAAAGAATAACGAAGCGCAATCGAAAATTCGTTGACATCGCCTAAATATCTGGCTCTTGAACTAATGTTATTGATTGTAAATCGTTCGGTATAAATGGTATTTTTAAAAATATCATTATAGCTTAAAGTACAAGTCCAGTTTTTGCCCATTTTCTTAGCGAGTGATAGATCAAAAATTAATTGTGCATTTCGTTCAAAAACTCCTTCTTTTTGCTTTGTTGCTCCCCAAAAAGACAAAACAAACGTAAAATCTTTTGGAAGCTGGAAAGTATTATTCGAGTAATAGTACAAATAGGTTTTGGAAGAATTAAAGACTGCTGAATCGTCTTCAATTTTATTGGTTGCAAAAATCAAAGAGTTGATATTTGTCCAGAATTTATACGTAAAGGGCAATGTGAATTCGATATTATAACCCGATTCTTTTTTGAAATTTTTAGATGTAAAATTCATTACATTGGTTTGATTATCAAAAACAAAATCTTGATACGTAGGGTTTTTATTTTCGTATAAAGTCAGCTTAACAGATTTATCATGATATTGAAAAGTAGTCGAAATTACGTCTATAAAAGTTGGCTGTAAATTGATATTATTTCCATAAAGAAAATACGGATTAATGTACGCTGCAATCATACTGAGCGAAGAATAATTTGGTCTGGAAATACTTTTTGAGTAATCAATGTTGATGCTTTTTGTACTGTCGATTGCAAAAGACAATTGTGCTTTTGGAAATAGATTCGTGTAGTTTTTATCAATCAAAAAAGCATTTTCTGTGGCATATTTCCCGCTTACATTTGTGTTTTCAATTCTAATTCCTGCCGAAAAACTCACTTTTTTAATTTTTCCTGAAAGCTGTGTATAAGCCGCTAAATTGGCTTCTTTAAAATCGTAAACAAATGAAGTATTTTCATTTTGATCATAATCAAAAACATCATGATTCGATTTTGATTTTGCTTTTGAATATAAACCGCCGTATTCCCAATTCATTTCGTTTTTAAACTTTTTCTCCAGATCAATTCTTCCAGAAAAAACATCAACATTAAATTTCTGATCGCGGTTCTGCGATAATTCCAGTTCAGTATTATTGTAATTATTCTGCACTAAACTCCATAAATGCTGTTTATAATTGGAACCTTGAAAACCTACAAATATCTTGGTGTCAATAGCTTTCAGCTTTTTAGAATAATTTAAAAAAGAATTGATAAAATCTTTAGAACTGGTATTTTCAGTAAAAGTATATACCGAATTTATTTCCTGCTTATTTTTATTAAAAGTAAAAGTATTGATATCAAAAGTATCGTCGCGCAATTTCCCGTTTACATTTACAGACAAATAATCATCTTCGTTTATTTTATAAAATAATCCTCCGCCAAAAACATATTCTTTGACATTCGAAATTGCTTTCACATTATAATCTGAGATAATATCGGCTTGTGGAATCTGATATTCCATCGTATGATTTTCCCAAGGATTACGGCGATTGTAATTGAAATTGGCTTTCCATTCTAATTTATTCTTTTTAAAACTAGAATTAAATCCTAAATAATTATTGTAGTTCTTTTTAAAAGAAGCGGTTTCAGAAACATCCGTTTTAAAACCATCTTTTCTACTTAACTTTCTTGTTATCAAAATTACGGCGCGTCCTTCGGCTTCGTATTTTGAAGACGGATTCATAATAATCTCGATCGTTTTGATATCGGCGACAGCCAAAGCATTTAAATCATTCATTCCCACTTTTTGATTGTCGATATAAATCAGCGGATTTCCTTTTCCGATAATAGAAATATTTTCGCGATTAGAACTCACTTGAACCAACGGAAGTTTAGAAAGCAAATCGACAGGATTGGGAATCGAATTGTAAACAGAATTCGCAATATCAACTTTTATGTTTCCGTTAGAATTGGTAAACGTTTTTTTATTTTTAGTAATTACAACTTCCTTCAACTCTTTTGAAATTGAATCTTTCGGCGTTTCATTTTGTGCCTTTGCGACGAATGAAAGACAGAAAAGCAGTAAAAAGAGTAAAAGTTTTAAGGGCAGATACAAGTTCATTTTGTAAACAGTTTTTGGATTAATGCTGTTGCAAAAATGCTTTGAAAAACCAATAACGTAAGTTAATTGGAGGTTAATGCGGCGTTAATCTCCTGTTTGTCTTCTAAAAGCATTATTTTTGAAATGTATTTTTAGGATTATGAAACAAAGAATCAATTTATTAATCACGTTTTCTGTTATCGCGCTTATCGTTTTGATGACCGTACAATGCTATTTGGTAAAAACGGCTTATGATTATAAAGTGGCGCAGTTTCATACGCAGATTAAAAATGAAATTGGTAAAATCACGAACAATTACAGCGATATAGATTCGGCTTTGGTGGCTAAAAAAGAAGAGCTTTACAAAAGGTTATCTGAGCATTATATAAAAGGAAAAAAGACCAGATTAGATGTTAAAAATGGTATCTTGAATACTGAATATCAAAGCGCTGTAACACAGCAAATCCAGAGAAAATTTGAGAAAGATTTACCGTATTTCAAAATTGATTTCGCCATCGTTTTAAATAAATTTATCTTATATAAAAACGCAAAGAAAACCGATACTATTTTTTCTGAAAAGCCTTTTATTCAAAATAAATTGTATGGAAATCTAAAGTCTTTAAATCATGCTTTTTTGGTTCGAAGTTATGTTGGAACAACCAACGGCACTTTTGAAAATCAAGATTATAAACTGCTTACAGAAGATTCAATGTACGTTTCTGTAATCGATTGGGAGATGATTATTTTAAGGCGAATGACTTTTATTCTGATTCTTTCTCTGCTATCCATTCTGACTTTGATTACGCTTTTTGTTATTGCCTTAAAAGCTTTAATTAAACAAAAAAAAGTCAGCGACGTAAAAACTGATTTTATCAATAATATTACTCACGAACTTAAAACTCCGCTGGCAACTTTAGGAATTTCGACCAAAATTCTAGAGCAGAAAAACATTCGTGACAATGACGAAAATTTTAATTCAATTCTAAATACCATTTCACGTCAGAACAATCGTCTTCAAAATTTGATCGATCAAGTTATGGCCAATTCTTTGGATGAAAATGAACTTGAATTGAAGAAAGAAAAAATTGAAACCGAAGATTTCCTTCTTTCTATTATAAATGATTTTAAAATTACGTTTCCAAAAATTAATCTAAAAACCGATTTTCAAACTGAGAAAACGATTTTAGTTTTGGACCGATTTCATTTAACAACCGCTTTTTTAAACGTCTTAGAAAATGCTGTAAAATATGGATCCAGCACCATTACAATAAAAACAAAAATTGTAGAAAATCAGTTTTCTATCAGCATTGAAGACGACGGAATCGGCATTGCAAAAAACAAACAATCTTTCTTGTTTGAAAAATTTTATCGTGTCGAACAAGGAAATCTTCATAACACAAAAGGCTTAGGTTTAGGTCTTTATTATGTAAACCAAATTGTAAAAGCACATCAAGGTTCTGTGAACGTTATCAGTGATTTAGGAAAAGGTGCTCAGTTTATTATTTTATTAAAAGTTTAATTCCCTTATTTTGAAAAGATTACTTTTAGCCGAAGACGATTTTGATTTTGCTGCCATTCTAAAACAATATTTAGAACTGCATCAATTTGAAGTAATCTGGGCAGAAAATGGCGAAATCGCTTTAGATTACATTAAAAACCAAACTTTTGACATTTGTGTTTTTGATGTCATGATGCCTAAATTAGATGGTTTTTCATTGGCTGAAAAAGTAATTACAATCAATCCAGAAATTCCGTTTATTTTTCTAACAGCAAGAAAATTAAAAGAAGACAAAATCATTGGACTAAAACTTGGCGCTGACGACTACATTGTAAAGCCTTTTGAAGTCGATGAATTGGTCTTGCGACTGCAGAATATCCTAAAAAGAATTGAGCAGAAAAGAAGCTTAAACGGAAATAATATTATTGAAATTGGTTCGTATATTTTTGATAATGAGCGTTTGACTCTCAATAACAGAAATCATGTACAACAGCTCACAGAAAAAGAAGCTTCTCTAATTGAATATCTTTATCTCAATCATAACCAATTATTAAAGAGAGATCAAATCTTGATGTCTGTCTGGAAAAAAGATGATTATTTTTCTGGACGAAGCATGGATGTTTTTATCAGCAGACTTAGAAAATATTTCAATTCAGATCC
>NZ_CAMLIX010000253.1 GCF_946479975.1 uncultured Flavobacterium sp. | reverse complement strand
AAATTACAATTCAGAATTGCGCTGGGATGGTATAAAAACCTTAAAACGCGCTATGGAAATGCTGAAAGAACAAGCGGCAAGAACTCCAGATGGTGTTTGGATCAAGGTTATTGGAGGCTGGAACGAATTTCAATTTGAAGAAAAAAGACAGCCTACAATTGACGAAATAAATGCTGCAGTTCCTGATAAACCTGTTTTTATTACTTATTTGTATGGAAAAGCTTTTCTAAATAAAAAAGGAATCGAAGTTCTGGGTTATACGAAAGACACCAAATATGAAGGAAGTGTTTTAGAACAAGATGCTAAAGGAAATCTAACGGGTTTAATGTACGCCAAAGAAACGCCAAAAGCGATTTATATGACTTTGGGATTGACCACAAAACTAAAACCAGAAGAACGAATTAATAGTTCAATACAGTTCAATCACGAATTGAATCGTTTTGGATTGACAAGTGTAATTGATGCAGCGGGCGGAAGCCAAAACTTTCCTGCTGATTATGTGACATCACTTGAATTGGCAAAACAGAATAAGTTGAGTCTTAGAATCTCTTATTATTTATTTGCACAGCAAAAAGGGAGAGAATTACAAGATTATGAGAAATGGGTTGCCGAAACTCAAATCAATAAAAATGATAATTTGATTGTTGCAAATGGTTATGTGGAAGAAGGCGCGGGAGAAAATATTACGGCTTCTGCAGCAGATTTTGAAAATTTTCTGGAACCAAGAATTGTTTTATCTGATGAAATGGAAAATGACTTAGAACCTATTATTCGGTTATTAGCCAAAAACAAATGGCCTTTTCGTTTGCATGCTACTTACGGCGAATCTATTGATAGAATGCTGAATGTGTTTGAAAAAGTAAATAAAGAAATTCCGTTTAATGGATTACGCTGGTTTTTTGATCACGCTGAAACGATTACAACTCCTGAATTAGAGAGAGTTAAAAAATTAGGTGGCGGCGTTGCGGTGCAATTCAGAATGTATTATCAGGGTGAATTGTACAATAAAATGTACGGAGCACCAAAAACACAATTGCCTCCAATTAAAAAAATGCTAGAATTGGGAATTCCCGTTGGTGCGGGAACAGATGCCACTCGTATTTCAACTTACAATCCGTGGATGTCTCTGCATTGGCTTTTGACTGGAAAAACGATTGGCGGCATGCAGTTTTGGCCCAAAGATCAGGTTTTGGATAAATTCACGGCTTTGCAATTGTACACTTCTGGAAGCGCCTGGTTTTCTGGCGAAGAAAAGGAAAAAGGCAAATTAATCAAGGGAATGTATGCTGATATGGCGATTTTATCTGATGATTATTTTTCGCTGAAAGCGGATGATATTCGAAAAATCGAATCGGTTTTGACGATTGTGAATGGTAAAATTGTTTACGCTTCCGCGGAATATAAAGCTTTGAATCCTGAAATTCCTGAGGTTATTCCGAGTTGGTCTCCTGTGAAGTATTTTGGCGGTTATCAGAAATGATTGCATTAAATGAGAATTTGACGCGGATTTTACGGATTTGCTTTGCGAAGACGCGGATTTTGACGGATTTTCTTTTTATGTTTTATGAGATGAATTCAAGAAAGTTCTCTCTTTCCTTTTAGCCCTGATCGAAGCGGTATCCTTTGCTTTTTTTCTTTAAAAAAGCAAAGATATAGCGGAGAGCAGGAAACCATGAATCCAAAAATGCCAAATGCCTTTGCTTCTAAAAAATAAATGAACATTGTAAATATATTGAATCATGAAAAATTATAAATATATATTAATTGCAGTACTTTTTGTGGTCGTTTTTTCGGCACAAAAAACGTATGCACAATTTCCGATGCCTCCAGAAGTTCCAATTTGGGATGCGAATAAAGTGACTTTAGAACTGCATAAAATCTCTGATAATGTTTATGCGGTTTCGCCTACAACAACTGAAACAGAAACTACTAAGGGGATTCCGCAAGCTACATCGGCGGGGTTTATCGTGGGCGATAAAGGCGTTTTATTAATCGAAACGATGCTGAACAAACGATTGTACGATCAATTGTATAAACTGATTCGTTCTGTAACTCCAAAACCAATCATTTATGCTGTAAATACAAGTGATCACGGCGATCATTGTTTTGGAAATTACTTATTGCCAAAGGAAACGATTTTGATTCAAAATGAATTCTGCAAAGAAAATTTGGCGAAGAATTACGAAGGAATAAAACAATTTATGATCATGCTTTTTGGAAAAGATCGCGGGATTGAGCAAAGTGTGTATCGTCCCGCTGATCTTACAATTGCGGTAAATCAGAGTTTAAAACTGGATTTGGGAGGTGGCAAAATTGTGGAAATCATTAATACTGGAACGGCACAATCTCCTGCTGATTTATTTGTATTTCTGAAAGATTCAGACAAAAATGTATTGTGGGCTGGAAATCCGTTTATTGCTGAAAGTCCGGCGATTCCGTGGTTATTTGATGGTTATTTTTTGGAACCTGTTCGCAATCTTCAAAAAATTTATGAGATGGTTGGTGATAACGATGTTGTAGTTCCCGGTCACGGCCGAATTACCAATAAAAAGGGAATAAAATATACGATTGATTATGTAAATGCTTTGAAGAAAAATGTGGAAGATGCGGTGAAAAAAGGCGAAACTTTAGATCAGGTAAAGGCATCGGTAACGATGAAAGAATTTGACAAAGGGTATGTACTTTTTAACTGGCTTCATTACAATTTCAACATTCCAAACGCTTACAACGATATTAAGAAAAACTTAGGCAAATAGCCATGAAAAAATTTATTCTTCTATTTCTTGTTTGTATAAGGCTTCAGGCACAAACGTATCCGGATTTTAAATCGATGCGATTTGATGAAAACTATGAGGTTCTGAAAAAAGATACGGTTAAAAAAAGTTGGTATAAAACGATGAAATATCTACCTCTTTCCTCTTCGGGAGAAACTTATTTGAGTTTTGGCGGAGAAGTCAGGTATCAATATTTTTATGCTGAAAATGAAAAATGGGGCGATGATCCTATTGATCATGACGGCTATATTTTAAACCGTCTTTTGCTTCACGCTGATTTTCATTCGAGCAAATACTTTAGAGCTTTTATTCAGCTTCAAAGTAGTAATGCAAACGGCAGAATTGATCCGAGTCCAGTTGATAGTAATCCGCTTGAGTTGCATCAGGGATTTATCGATATTAATGTGCTTTCAGAAAAAAACAAACAATTGATTTTTAGAGCTGGACGACAGGAATTGAGTTATGGTTCGCAGCGTTTAGTTGCCGTTCGCGACGGGCCAAATAATCGTCAGTCTTTTGATGGTGTAAAAGCTATTTTTGGCTTTAGTAATTTTAGGGCTGATTTATTTTACAGTCATTATGTGGTGGCGCAAGATGGTGTTTTTGATGATTATTCGAATCAAAAAAGACAGTTTTGGGGAAGTTATTTTGTAATTAATAAAATTCCTGCAATTAAAAATATTGATCTCTATTATTTAGGTTATAAAAGAGCGAATGCCAATTTTGATGATGCGAACGGCAAAGAATTACGTCATTCTGTTGGAACACGAATTTGGGGAAAATACAACGATTGGCGTTATGATGCCGAAACGGTTTATCAATTTGGAGATGTGGATACTAAAAATATTAAAGCGTGGACGGTTTCTTTGAATACGGGCTATCAATTTTCATCTGTAATTTTAAAACCTGAATTGGGATTTAAAGTGGAACTAATCAGCGGAGATAAAACCAATGGCGACAATCAGCTAAACACTTTTAATCCGCTGTTTCCTAGAGGCGCTTATTTTGGATTGGCTTCTGTTATTGGACCTTCCAATTTAGTTGATTTTCATCCTTCATTGAGTTTTGAATTAACAAAAAACATCGATTGGGTTATAGATTATGACCTATTTTGGCGATACAGTTCTGAAGACGGAATTTATGGTCCTAACACGATTATGATTTATCCTGGAAATGCAACTACGGCGAAAGAAATCGGAAAACAATTGGAAAGCGAAATTATCTATACGCCCAATCAATATTTGTATTTCCGTTTTGAAGCTACTTGGTTTAAAGCTGGAGATTTTCTAAAAGCAGCAGGAACTGGAAAAAATATGTTTTTTACGGGTGTTACTATGCAAGTTAAATTTTAATTCAAATCATTGGGGAATTTTTAAACACATAGAAACATAGTTTTTTTTGTATGCTGAAAAGAGTATGGAAAGAAACTAGTTTCTAACACATAGCTATTTGCATTAAAACGAAGTGAAACGCCTTCTTTCGACAAAATATAACTATGTGCAAAATTTTAAGATTTTTTCTTTCGCGTCGAAAATTGCTCGCAAAGTCGCAGAGGCGCAAAGTTTTATTAAAAATGCAAAAGAAAAGACTTTGCGCCTCTGCGACTTTGCGAGATTAAAACATTCCGAGTAAAATAAACTTTGATCAAACTCAAAAGATAAAAAAAATGACAACAAGAAGAAATTTTATAAAAATGGCTGGTTTAACAGGCGCTGCGGTGATGGCAAATCCTGTTGAAACATTTTCTAATTCTATAAAACAAGAAAAAATGGATGCTGAAGCACAAAATAAATGGTTAGATGGTTCGCGATTAGTGGTTTCTGTATCGATGCAGTTTGAAGCTGGAGGACAACCAGAAAACGCAGAAAGTCCGTTTCCTCAAAATATGCAGAAAGGTTACAAAGATCTTCCTGCCGAAACTTGGTATCAATATGGTTATAAAGAGGGAATTCCGAGGATGCTGGACAACTGGGACAAGCACGGCATAAAAGTGACCTCGCACATGGTTGGTTCTGCGGTTTTGAAAAATCCTGCTCTCGCAAAAGAAATTGTACAACGCGGACATGAAGCTGCCGCGCACGGTATGAATTGGAGTTCGCAATATGCAATGTCTTACGAAGAAGAAAAAAAGTTTATAAAAGATGGCGTTGATGCTATAAAAAATGTAACGGGATTTACTGCTGTAGGTTATAATGCTAACTGGCTGAGACGTGGTGAAAATACTCTGAAAATTCTGCAGGAATTAGGTTTTACATATCATATCGATGATTTGAGCCGAGATGAACCTTTTATAATTCAGGCTAACAAAAAAGATTTTGCTGTTGTTCCCTACACTATTCGAAGCAATGATATTGTTTTAATTGAAGGCAAAAACTTTTCAACCGATCAATTCTTTAATCAGGTAAAAGCCGAATTTGATCAGCTTTATGCGGAAAGCGAATTTAAACGCAGACAAATGTCGATTAGTTTTCACGATAGAATTGGCGGTACGCCGCAGATGGTAAAGACAACATCCGATTTGTTAGAATACATCAAAAAACACAATGGTGTCAGTTTTAAAAGAAAAGACGAAATCGCACAAATGACTCTGAAAGATAAAACATCTTTGAGAGAGTGAAATAAATTAATAAAACAAGAAAAACCGTCTCGAAGAAATATCAAGACGGTTTTTCAGCAGGAACTAACTAAACATTACGGTTTAAGTTCAGTAAACTTTGAATCTAATGCAAAGGCTTTCTTTACTTTTTCAACTGTAATTTCATTTGAAACAGAAAATGATGCTGTTTGTTTAATATTTAAAGATGATGCTCCTACAAGTACTTTATAAGTTCCTGCTTCGGCAATCCATGCGCTTTTATTTTCTAAGAAAGAAGCCAGATCTTTTGGAGATAAAGTCAAGGTTAATGTCTGACTTTCGCCTGGTTTCAATTCTTTTGTTTTAGCGAAAGCTTTTAATTCTTCTTTCGGTTTATCAATTGATTTTGAAGGTGCTGAAAGGTACAATTGCACTACTTCTTTTCCAGCCACTTTTCCTGTATTTTTTACCGTTACAGAAACTGTCAATTTATCTTTGAAAGTTGGCGAACTCAATTTAATTCCTGAATATTCAAATGATGTATAAGAAGATCCAAAACCAAATTCGTAAGATGGTTTAATGTTGAAGGTATTGAAATAACGGTATCCAACATAAACGCCTTCTTCATAAGTAACTTCTTTCGGGTTATCAATTGGGAATCCTGGGAAATTTTTAGCAGATGGTGTATCTGTATATTTTGCCGGGAAAGTCATCGTTAATTTTCCAGACGGATTGATTTTTCCTGAAATAACATCTGCAACAGAATGTCCTCCTTCCTGACCTGGCTGCCACGCTAATAAAATGGCATCAACTTTATCTTTCCAAGAAGCCGTTTCGATTACGCCGCCAATATTTAAAATAACAACTACTTTTTTACCTTTTGCGTGAAAAGCTTTTGAGATTTTATCCAGCATTTCGATTTCTTCGTTTGCCATATTAAAATCGTTGTCTACTACTCTGTCCCCGCCTTCACCAGAATTTCTTCCTAAAGTCACAAAAGCAATTTCAGAACTTGCTGCTTTTTTAGCAATAAAAGCGTCATCCATTTTTAATTCTGGAAGTCTTTCTGGCAAAGCCAAAATTCCTCTTGCTTTTCTTTTTTCTTTCTCTGCAACCACTTCTTTTGCAGCGTGCGGTGTATACAAATCAACTAATTCTTTGTCTAATTTGTAACCCGCTGCATTTAAACCTTCTAAAAGAGAAACCGTGTGTTTGTTGTTTACACTTCCAGATCCAGTTCCGCCCGTAATCCAAGCGTATGAAGTAACTCCAAATAAGGAAACTTCTTTTTGCTTG
>NZ_CAMLIX010000252.1 GCF_946479975.1 uncultured Flavobacterium sp. | reverse complement strand
TACAATTAAAGCTTTTAAAATCGGAACTAACCGCAGAACTTGATTCTATCCTAAAATATTGGTCAGAACGTACTATTGATGAGCAAAATGGCGGATTTGTTGGTCAAATCGATTTTAACGATCATCTAATTTCGAATGCAGAAAAAGGTTCGGTTTTAAACGCCCGAATTCTTTGGACATTTTCTGCCAGTTATAAAACCACAAAAAACGAAAACCACAAAAAACTGGCCGAAAGAGCATTCGAATTTCTTGCAGCTTATTTTTATGACACACCATTTGGAGGTCTTTTTTGGAGTATTAATGAGGATAAAACTCCAAAAGACACCAAAAATCAGATTTATGCTTTGGCATTTGCCATTTATGGATTAGCTGAATATTATGCGATTTCTAAAAATGAAAAAGCTTTAGAAATTGCGAAGAATTTATATTATAAAATTCAGGAACACAGTCATGACAAAGTAAACAAAGGTTATTTTGAAGCTTTTACCCGAGATTGGCAGCCAATTGACGATTTACGTTTGAGTGCAAAAGACGCCAACGAAAAGAAAACGATGAACACACATCTTCATATTATTGAAGGTTATGTGAATTTATACAAAGTCTGGAAAGACAAAAAACTCTTAAAAGACATTATCGAATTATTACAAACAATCGAAAAATATTTTATAAATACCGAAACTGGTCATTTACGCTTATTTTTTGATGAAAATTGGGTCGAAAAACCAGATGTGATTTCATACGGACATGATATTGAAGCAGCTTGGCTTTTACAGCAATGTGCAGAAATTTCAGAAGATCAAACTTTGATTGCCAATTTTAAAAAATACGCCATTAAGATTGCCGAAGCAACCAAAGAAGGTTTAGATTCTGACGGCGGTTTATGGTATGAATACGATCCTGAAAAAGATGAATTAATTGCCGAAAAACATTGGTGGCCGCAAGCCGAAGCTTTAATTGGTTTTTACAACGCGTACCAATTAACTGGAAAAAAAGAATATCTGGAGATTGTTTACAAAATCTGGAAATTCACAAAAAAATATATGATTGACCAGCAAAACGGCGAATGGTATTGGGGAGTTTACCAAGACTATTCTGTAATTAAAAAAGACAAAGCCGGATTCTGGAAATGCCCTTATCACAACGGAAGAGCTTGCATTGAGCTGATCCAGCGAATTCACGATTAATTTCACTTATTTCTAACTCTAATTTAGTCGCTATGAAATTTTTTTTTCTTTTTAGTTTATTCTTGACTTCTTTCATAATAAACGCACAAAATAATCTTGTAAAAAACGGAAGTTTTGAATACGACTTAACCAATTGGAACGGACAAGAAAATGGAGCGATTTCTCCCTACGACAAAAAATCTGGAAAAAACAGTGCTTTAATTAATCAATATACGGGTGCAGAATGGCGTGCTTTTGACCAAACTGTTTCAATTGCAAGAAACACCTACGCTGTAGAATGCAGTGCTTGGATGAAAGCAGAAGGAATCGAAAATCAGAAAGAAGATTATAAAGCCGCAGCCGTAATTATTGAATTTACCAATAGCGCAGACAAACAAGTTGGTACCGAAACCATTGCTCGCGCAAAAGGTACAACGGATTGGGTGAATTATAAAAAAGCCATAAAAGTTCCTGCCGATGCTAAAAAAATAAGAATAATGCTCGCTTTAGCACAAACAAACGGAACTGTATTTTTTGATGATATAAAAATTACAACCTTAACCGAAGAAGAATTTTCAAAATTGAATTCTGAAACTAAATAAACAGAAATGAAAAAATCCTTTTTTAAAATCGTATTTCTGACTTGCAGCTTTTTAGTTTTAACAGGATGTTCTTCAGATAATAATTCGACAGACGAAGTTATAGTAGATCCACCGACTCAAAGCGATCCTTTGACTACGCAGAACGTTTTGACTTATATGGTTGATGCCAGTGCTACAAAAGAAACTCAGGCACTTTTTTATAATCTAAAAAGACTTGGTAAAACCAAAACAGCTATCGGACAGCAGGATGCTTTCAACAGTTTTTATCAAAATGCTGGCGGAGATTCTGACATTAAAAAAAATACAGGTTTTGATCCCGCACTTTTAGGTTCAGATTTGATGTTTATTACCGATAAAAACAATAACGAACAATCGAACAATTGGTTTTACCAGCAGGAACTTAAAATTACTTCAGATGTTAAAGCCGCTTACGCGAAAGGAATAATCAACACCTTCAGCTGGCATTTGAGAGAGCCGAATAAAGAAGATTCTTTCTACGCTGCAGACATGACCGCCGATCAAAAAGCAACCGCTTTTAAAAGCATTCTTCCAGGTGGAGCAAATCACGAATGGTACAAAAAGAAATTGGATAAAGTCGCTAGTGTGTTTTCTAATTTAAAAGGCGCAAATGGCGAATTGATTCCGATAATTTTCAGACCTTTCCATGAATTTGACGGAAGCTGGTTTTGGTGGGGAGCAAATTTCTGCACGCCTGATGAATATAAAAAAGCCTATCAATTTACGGTTGATTATTTAAAAAACACAAAAGGCGTTCACAACGTTTTGTATGCCTTTTCTCCAGACAACTCTTATACAACAAGTGAAGCTTATTTAAGCCCTTATCCAGGCGATAAATATGTTGATGTTTTAGGAATGGATAATTACGGAGATTTTAATAATCAAGGACAAACAGGATCTGACCGAGCAAATAATAAACTAAAAATTCTTTCTGATTACGCTGAAGCGAAAGTAAAAATAGCTGCCTTAACCGAAACAGGCTATCGAGTTACAATTACAACTCCTGCGATTACAGATTGGTTTTCGACTTTATTGTACAGCGCATTGACCAAAAATGACATTCAAATAAGTTATGTCATGTTTTGGAACAATGACAAAGAGGGTTATTATGTACCGAATGGAACGGTTTCGAATGCAAGTGATTTTAGAACGTATAGTTTGAAACCAAAATCGGCTTTTTTGAATTCTTTGCCGAAGATGTATGAAATGCCGAAATAAGTTGTTTGTTTCAGGTTTAAAGTTTCAAGTTGAAATCGAAACGTCTAAATAACGGAAAGCCCTAGCCCTGATAGAAGCGGCATCCTTTTATGGTGGGGTTCACCATAAAAGGATGCCGCTTCTATCAGGATTAGCTCCTTAAAATATAAATTATGAAAAATAGATTCTTTAAAACTCTTTCTTTTGCTTTACTTTTTACCGCAATCGCTTGTCAGGCGCAGGAAAAAATCACGGTAAAAGGGAACCAATTTTATAAAGGCGACAAGCCTTATTCGTATATCGGAACCAATTATTGGTACGGAAGTTTATTGGCTTCTAAAAAAGTAGGAGACCGCAAAAGACTGTTGCGCGAATTGGATTTCATGAAGAAAAACGGAATCGATAATCTCCGTGTTTTGGTTGGTGGCGATGGCGGAAAATATGATTTTACCGTTCGTCCCGCGTTGCAATATCAGCAGGGAAAATACGATCAGGATTTACTGGACGGATTGGATTTTTTGATCAGCGAAATGAGTAAACGTAAAATGTACGCCGTTTTGTATTTAACCAATAACTGGGAATGGTCCGGCGGTATGTCGCAATATTTAGAATGGAATGGTAAAGGTCCGGTTCCGATTCCTGCGATTGCGCCAAATACTTGGCCTCAATTTATGTCTTATACCGAGCAGTTTCACAGTTGTGAACCTTGTATGGAAGCTTTAAATAATCATGTGAAGTTTATTATTGGAAGAACAAACGCGTATTCTAAAAAGAAATACAACGAAGACAACACGATTATGGCGTGGCAGGTTGGAAATGAACCAAGGACTTTTACGCCAGAAAATGAAGTGAAATTTACAAAATGGCTCAATACTATTGTGGATTTAATTAATAGTTTAGACAAAAATCATTTGGTTTCGACAGGTTCTGAAGGAAAAAACAGCTCGAATGACAGCATGGAAATTTTCGAAAGAACACATCAAAATCCGAATATCGATTATTTGACGATGCACATTTGGCCGAAAAACTGGAACTGGTTTAAAGCTGATAATGCCGAAGCTACAATGCCAAAAACAATAGAAAACGCAGGAAAATATATTGACGATCATATTAAAGTTGCCAATAATTTAAAAAGACCTATTATCATTGAAGAATTTGGACTTCCGAGAGAGCATGAAAATTTAAATGCAGGCGCGCCTTCTGTTTATCGTGATCAGTTTTACAGTTATATTTTTGGAAGAGTTGTGGAAAGCAGTAAAAATGGCGGTCCGTTGCAAGCAGCAAATTTCTGGGGTTATGGCGGTGAAGGAAAAGCAATTCACACTGATGGAAAATGGAATCCCGGTGAACCACTTACAACAGATCCTCCGCAAGAACCACAAGGTTTGAATTCAGTTTTTAATGGTGATAAATCAACATTGGAAATTCTAAAAAAATACAATTTAGAATTGAAGAAAAAATAATTTTCACCATATAAGTGATATAAGTTCATTTTAGACAAATTTAATCTGCGCTAATCTGCATTAATCTCATAAATCTGCGTGAAAAAATCTATACATAGAATGTATTTCACGCAGATTTAAAACGATTTCAGCAGATCTAATTAGATTTTATTTGCTCAGTCAAACTATTATCAAAAGATTAAATGAGCTTATATCACTTATATGGTTTAAAAATACACAGCATGAAAAATACATTTATTCTTTTTTGTTTACTATTTCTAAATTTTTCTTTTTCGCAGAAGAAACAGGATTTCACTTTAACTTCTCCTGATGGAAAAATTGAAGTAAAAATTACTGTTGATGATAAAATTAGCTGGTCGATTTCTCTCGGAAAAGATTTGATTTTGGCTCCGTCTGAGATGTCTTTGACTTTGGATCAAAATCTTGTTTTAGGAAAAAATGCTGTTGTTTTAAATTCGAAAAAAGAAACTATAAATACTTCTTTTGAAACACCTTTCTACAAAAAGAAATCGGTTCAAAATCATTACAATCAACTAACTTTAAACTTTAAAAATGATTTCAGTATTGAATATCGTGTTTTTGATGATGGCGCAGCGTATCGTTTTATAACCAGAAAGAAAAAACATATTACAGTAAAATGGGAGGAAGTAGTTTTGAATTTCGATCAGGATTACAATACTTTAATGCCGTATGTAAGAGATTTAAGAAATCCGAAAGATCAGTTTATTTCTTCTTTTGAATCTCATTATGAAAACAAGAAAATAAGCGAATTTGCCAAAGATACTCTTGCGTTTCTTCCTTTTTTAATTGATTATAAAAACCACAAAAAAGCTGTTTTTCTAGAAGCTGATTTAGAAGATTACCCAGGATTATTTGTAACGAATAATAAAACCAAAAAAGGTTTTGAATCACGATTTTCAAAATATCCTGTTCAAGAAACCAACGGCGGTTTTAATTACCTCAACAAACTTATTACAGAAAGAGCCGATTTTTTAGTTAAAACAAAAGGAACACGAACTTTTCCGTGGAGAGCGATTGTAATTTCTGAAAATGATGCCGCTTTAGCGAATAATGATATGGTTCAGAAATTGGCTGAACCTTCACGAATAAAAGATATTTCTTGGATAAAACCCGGAAAAGTAGCTTGGGATTGGTGGAACGATTGGAATATTTATAACGTAGATTTTAAAGCTGGAATTAATACGCAGACTTATAAATATTACATTGATTTTGCTTCTAAAAACAAAGTCGAATATGTGGTTTTAGATGAAGGCTGGAGCGTAGAAACCGACATTATGAAACATAGTCCAAATGTAGATTTGGAAGTTTTAATCGCCTACGCGAAAGAAAGAAACGTTGGCATTATTTTATGGGCTTCGTGGATGGCGCTGACTAAAAATACCGAAGCCGTTTTTGACAATTATGCAAAATTAGGCGTAAAAGGTTTTAAAGTTGATTTCTTAGATCGCGACGATGCGAAAATGGTTAACTCTGTTTATGATATTTCGCAAAAAGCGGCAAATCATAAATTAATTATTGATTTCCACGGAATGTACAAACCAACTGGAATTCAGCGAACTTTCCCGAATATTTTAAATTTTGAAGGTGTAAAAGGTTTAGAAAATAATAAGTGGACACCAAATGATGATGTTCCGCTTTATGACACCACAATTCCGTTTATCAGAATGATTGCCGGCCCGATGGATTATACACCAGGTGCGATGCGAAACGCTACCAAAAGCGAATTTAAACCTAGTAATTCCAATCCGATGAGTCAGGGAACAAGATGTCATCAATTGGCACTTTATACCATTTTTGAAGCGCCTTTACAAATGATGGCTGATAGTCCGACCGCTTTTATGAAGGAACAAGAAAGCACTGATTTTATTGCTAAAGTTCCAACTACTTTTGATGAAACTGTTGCTTTAGACGGAGAAGTTGGAAAATTCGTTTCTATCGCCCGAAAGAAAGATAAAATCTGGTATTTAGGAACAATCACAAATTGGGATTCCAGAGACATCACAATTGATTTTTCTTTCCTTGAAAAAGGCAAAAAATACCAAGCCGAAATTTTTTCTGACGGTTTAAATGCGGATAAAGCGGCTGTAGATTATAAAAAAGAAATTATAACGGTTGATTCGACAACGAAGTTGAAATATCATTTAGCTAGTGGTGGCGGTTTGGCGATGATTATCAAATAAAAAACATCATTCTTTTATACGTTTTCAAACCTTAAAAATAAACTGGACTGAAGTCCAGCTCTACAATATAGATCG
>NZ_CAMLIX010000251.1 GCF_946479975.1 uncultured Flavobacterium sp. | reverse complement strand
TAATCGCCCTATTTTACTAGGTTGCTATCGTTTGTGATTGCGAGTGCAAATATACGCTTGTTTTTGAGTTCTGCAAAGAAAAATTCAGAAAACATAAAATTTTTTTCAAAATATTTTATATCTGTTTGTTTATGAATTTGTTATTAAAATGATTTTTCTGAACTTTTTTCTAAACTTAAAATATATTTTAGCCCAAAGGCAATTCGGCAACAACAAAAGTGCTTCCGCCCACGTAAATAAAATCATTTTCTGAGGCTTTTTTCTTTGCTTCCGCGAAAGCGATTTCTACAGAATCATATTTTTCTCCAATCAAATCATGCTTTTTGGCTTCACTTTGTAAAATTTCAGTGCTTAATCCGCGAGAAGAATCGGGTCTGCAAAAATAATATTTGGCCTCTTTTGGAAATAAAGGCAAAATAGAATCCAAGTCTTTATCATTTACAACACCCAAAACAATATGCAGGTTTTCAAATTTTTCATTTTTCAACTGATTCATTACAACCAATAATCCGTGTTTGTTGTGCGCAGTGTCGCAAATAATTTTCGGATTTTCTCCCAATTGTTGCCATCTGCCTTGCAAATCAGTATTTTTTACCACATGCAATAAACCTTCTTTTAATTGTTCGGTCGAAATTTTAAATTCGGTTTCATTATTTAAAATCGAAATCGTCTGCTGTACCGTTTTCTTATTATGAAACTGATAATCTCCAATTAAATCAGACAAGTAAATTTGGTCAATTAAATCAGATGCAAAAGAAATAGGTGCATTGTTTTCTTCGGCCTTAGCCAAAAAAACAGGTTTAGTTTCATCGTTATATTCACCAATAACAACCGGGACATTTGGTTTAATAATTCCAGCTTTTTCGCCTGCAATAGCTTCTAGAGTATTTCCTAAAAACTGCGTATGATCTAAACCAATATTCGTAATTACCGAAACCAAAGGCGTAATAATATTCGTCGCGTCCAATCTTCCGCCCAAACCAACTTCAATAATCGCAATATCTACTTTCTCAGCAGCGAAATAATCAAAAGCCAAACCAACCGACATTTCGAAGAAACTCATATCATTGGCTTCAAAAAACGATTTGTGTTTCGCTATAAATTCAATCACAAACTCTTCCGAAATTTCTTTTCCGTCAATTTTAATTCTTTCCCTAAAATCTTTTAAATGCGGAGAAGTATATAATCCAACCTTATATCCCGCTTCTTGTAAAACAGAGGAAAGCATATGCGAAGTAGAACCTTTTCCGTTTGTTCCGGCCACATGAATACATTTCAACTCATTTTGCGGATTGTCAAGATGAGCAGCCAACATTCTAATATTCGTTAAATCTTCTTTGTACGCAGAAGCTCCTTGCAATTGGTACATTGGAAGTTGATTAAACATCCATTCGGTAGTCTCTTGATAGTTCATTTATTTGGATAAAATAGTTGTTGATTGAAATAAATTTCGATTTTTGTAGTTTAATATTACAGCGAAAATTATCTTTATTGCAAATTTCAAATATTTTTTAGAATTAATTATTAAAAACCAGAATTAATATATGTTTAGTTTTATTCAATTACAAACAGATACAATCGCAAATGCTTCAAATGTAGTAATCGAAAAGATTGCGCCAGAACAAGAAATTTCAATGTTTGGATTTATAATGAAGGGTGGAGTTTTCTTAATTCCAATTGCCATTTTGTTATTTTACACTATTTACTTGATTTTTGAACGTTATATGTACATCAGCCGCGCGTCAAAAATTGACAATAGATTGATGCAGGATGTAGGCGATAAATTGAATTCTGGAAATATAGATTTAGCAAGAACAATTGTAGAAAGAAGCGACACGGCAGCTGCAAATATTCTAAAAGAAGGCGTTTTGGTAATTGGAAGACCAATTGCCGAAATCGAATCAAACATGGACCGCGCCGCAGATATCGAAATTGGCGAAATGGAAAGACGTTTAGGTCACCTTGGTCTTATAGCAGGTATTGCACCAACTTTGGGATTTATTGGAACAATTTCTGGGGTTATCAAAATTTTCTACAGCATTTCGGTTACAGAAAATATCAGTATCGGAAACATCTCAGGAGGTTTATACGAAAAAATGATCAGTTCTGGTTCAGGATTAATTGTCGGTATTATCGCTTATAGCGCTTACCATTTATTGAACGGGAAAATCGATGATTTCGCTTTAAAAATTCAAAAACAAATTTTAGAATTTGTCAATATAATTCAAAGAGCATAAGGTATGTCTATTAAAAGAAAAAGAAGATTTCACGCCGAAGTAGCGACTTCATCTTTGAGTGACATTATGTTTTTCCTGTTGTTGTTTTTCTTAATTATCTCAACACTGGCAAATCCGAATGTGATTAAAATGACGTTGCCAAAAGCCAAAGCGAATGAAAAAACCAATAAACAACTTATAAGTTTATCGGTTACAGAAGATAAAAAGTTCTACATCGACAAACAAGAAGTTGATTTCGAAAACCTCGAAACCAGTTTAATGTCAAAAATAGGAACAGACAAAGAACAAACCGTTGTTGTCCGAATTCCGTTTAACCTGCAAGTTCAAGACTTAGTAGATGTTTTGCAGATAGGAGTGAAGAACAATTTGAAGTTTGTAATTGCTACAAGTCCGAAATAGATTTAGTAAATGAGCAATATAGAAAGGCTAAACTATCTAGTGGATAAAAACAAATTTGCTGATTCTGAATGGATAAAACGAGGCTTAAATCCATCAAAATCTGAGTTGTGCGATTTAATGGAATCTAAATTCAATGATTGCCTTAATTCTTTAATATTGTTGGTAGAAAATAATGCTTCTCAAAATAAACTAAAATTAGACTTAAAGACATCTTTAAAGAGTTTTGATAAATCAAATTTTGATGCAGAAGAAAGAGAGTTCATCTGTGATTACTTCTATGAAATAGCAAAAATTATTGAAATAGATTTTAAAAATGACTTAAATAAATGGCTTTATGGTTCATTAATGAATTCTTTTTTAAAATTATCTAGTCTTGTAAAAGGTAAAGAAATAGTTGTGGAAATTCTATCACAGGAGTGTACAAAATGTCATGCAAGTTTAGAAACTTTTATTTTGCAAAAAGAAGAAGGTATTCCAGATTCTGATTTTTTTATTGTTAAATGTAAATCCTGTAAAGAGTTTAATTTAATTGATAAAGGGCCAAATATAAAACAATTAAGATTTGGTGAATATGAATTGCAAGAGCAACTTTCCAGAAATCAGTATGATTTAGATGGAGCAAAAATAAGATTAAAGCAATTACAGTTTTTTAGAAAATAAAATAATTAAAATGGCTTTCAGATTTCTGAAAGCCTTTTGTATATAATAGATTTTAGTGTAAATCTGTAAAATTCGTGTTTTAATCCAAACTAAAATTATAAATAATTTTTCCAACTTGTTTAGCTGCCGCATTTGAATCTGCCGACCATTTTGTGTTTAATGCAGCAATTTTAGCCTGCTCTAATAAACAACTTGCAGTATTAGTAGTTCCTTTCACACCAGCAGTAGCGCTTATAGTTTTTCCGTTTTGATCAACTGTAACTTCAACCACTACTCTTCCTTCCTCGTTGCAAGTATATTTAGGAGCTGGTTTAGATAATGCTTTTCGCCCATTTAGAGTATATCCAGTTCCACCGCCAGAACCTCCGCCACTTCCGGCTCCGTAACCGCTTCCTGTGCCAATACCATTACCGGTTCCGTTACCGCCTCCAGTTCCACCGCCAGAACCTCCAGAACCATAATATCCGTTAGAGTTCAAGCTTCCGCCTGCTTTTCCTTTGTTGCCCGCAACTTTATCATCTCCGTCACCACCTTTGTTAGAGCCTTTCATAATACTCGCTAAAGCATCGTTTGTAGAGTTCGAAACTTTTGGTTTTTCAGGAACAGGTTTTGTTTCTGGTTTTATAGGAGTTGGTTTCTTTGGTTTTTCTTTTGTCGGAATAACGACATCGTTTTCTGCGGTTGTATTTTCCTGCATAATAATGGCATCATCTGGATCTGCTTTTGCTGGAGCAGTTTTAGCATTATTTTTTACTTCGAGAACTTCACTTTTATAATTCGCTCCTCTTCCTAAATCACTATCTCCAAAATTTACAGTTACGCCACCGCCACCTCCACCGCCATCGGCAAGTGCAGCGTTATTTTCCGGATTATAAGGAGGCCAAAAACGAATAAAAAACAGCAATAGAATTATTGCCGCATATATCGCAGTGGTGAATAACAATGATTTCTTTTGATCTGAAGAAATTGACGAACTCATTTAGATTCTGAATTTTGTAATGTATTATTTTAAAAACGTTTAAAAGTACTAAAAATTGTTTAGAATCAAAGAAGGAGCAGGGTTGTAAAGTTTGCAAATAAAAACAAAGACAATGATAGTAAAAAGGCTAAGCAATTTAAATTGGTTTGGATGTATTCCGCTTTAAGACCAATAATAGCTTTTTTGATTTTTTTTAATTGAAATATCTTACAAGGTTTGCAATTTCCTTACTAACTTGCAGCCGTTTTTAGAAGAAGAGCACGCTTAATTTTTATAGATATGCGAAAATTATATGCATCATTTTATGCAGCATTACCCATACAAAAAGTAACTACCGATGATAAACTGTATATTCTTAACGATGATGAAATAGCAGTTATTAAAAGAAAAGAAAGAATATCAATAGCGTTAGCTGCTTTTTTTGGAGCTATGGGTGTGGTATTATTAATTATTCCTGAGCATTTTTTTTCGTGGTTATTTCCATCTACCACTCTTCATTTATTTGGTAGAACTTTTGTTTTGCCCTTAGCTTTTTGGATCTACAGCGTAATATTGGTTTACATAGAATTAATGTTGCTTACCTTTTTAAATATCTGGTGCGCTCATGAAATTGCTGTTGCTACAGGTTTTTTGAATTATGAAAACAAACACACTCAGGACAAACAAAATATTATGCTTGATATTGGACTGGAAAAAAAGAATAAGCAAATTTTAACCTATGGTATAGATCCGTTGCAGCAATCGAATAGAAAAGCGATTTTCTTTTGGAATTTGATGTTTATGCTAAAAGCTACTTTGTCTAATTTTGTTTTTAAACTGCTTATAGAACGTGTTAGCGGACGCTACGCTGCGCGAGTTTTAAAGAACACAGTTGGTATACCCATATTTGCTTTTTGGAATGCCTTTGGAACATACACTATATTAAGGAAAGCCAAAATCATTATCATGGGGCAAAATCTTATCGAAAGTATTGTTCTTGCCATCTATAAAATACAGCCTCCATCTGAAGATTTTAATGCGCTGCTCTACGATACATTACAATATATCGCCATTAGCAAACGTGACTTTCATGACAATCATTACATACTTGCCAAAAATCTTTTAACAGTATATAATATTAGCCCAAAAGACAAACATTTGCTGTCTGACGATTTTGTGCAAAGACTTTCAGCTACGCCAGAAAAGCAACGAAAAATTTTAATGCTTTTAATTATTGTAGGCTTTTTGTTAGATGGAAAAATATCCATTAGAGAAAAGAAAAAAATAAGAGAAATGAATCGTTTAGGAATATTAAATGAAAACGAAGATACGATTTGCAGTTGGGCTAATGATTTTATTTACGGAAAAGGTATCGACGAATTACTTCAAAAATACATAGAGCCACAGACTATTTTACAGAAAAAATAAAATTCAGTACTACTGATTGAATTGTTATGGATTGTGGACTTGTACTAAAAACAAAGACCACTTCAATTTTGAAGTGGCCTTATTTGTAGAATTTTAAATTGTAAGCTTATAAATTAAACTAACTGTTTCAAAGCAATTTCAAAAGCAGTTGCGCTAATATTGGTTTTTGATGAATTCAAAGCATGCGCTTTTACAATAGCATTTTTAATAATTTCTGAAGTATCATTAAAAATAGCCTCATCTGTCATTTGAACTTTTTTCTCCATGAAATAAGCAAAAACTCTTGCCATTCCGCAGTTTGAAATAAAATCCGGAATCAAACTTACTTTATGATCCACTTCTTCCATAATTGATCCGAAGAAAATTTCTTTGTCAGCAAAAGGAACATTCGCTCCACAAGAAATAACTTCCAATCCGTTTGCAATTAAGCTGTCGATTTGAGTTTGAGTTACCAATCTTGAAGCTGCACAAGGAGTGAAAATTTCAGCACCAATTGTCCAGATTTTTGAATTAATTTCTTCAAACGGAATCATCTTATCTGCAACTAATTTATTTCCATCTTTATTTAAAAACAACGTTCTAATTTCTTCAAAAGAAAAACCTTCTTCTTTAATTAATCCGCCGTCGCGATCGATAATTCCGATTACTTTTGCTCCCATTTCAGCTAAATAAAAAGCTGCTGCAGAACCAACATTTCCAAAACCTTGTACGATTGCTTTTTTACCTTTAATGTCTCCGCCATAAGTTGCGTAGAAATGACGAACGGCTTCAGCAACACCGAAACCAGTTATCATATCGGCAACAGTATATTTTCTTGTAACATCTGGCGAGAATTTCGGATTTTCAATCACCTTGATTACACCTTGACGCAATTGTCCGATTCTGTTAATTTTATCAGCTTCTGTTGGTTTAAAATGTCCGTTAAAAACACCTTCCTGCGGATGCCAAACACCACATTCTTCTGTCATTGGAATAACTTCGTGGATCTCATCAACATTTAAATCTCCTCCAGTTCCGTAGTAACTTTTTAATAATGGAGAA
>NZ_CAMLIX010000250.1 GCF_946479975.1 uncultured Flavobacterium sp. | reverse complement strand
CGCCTCTGCGACTTTGCGAGCAGAAAAAAAACTTCCAAACTTTGCGTAAATCTTTGCGGTTAAAAAAACAAAGCAAGTTTCAGATTTTATACTTCTAAAAACCAATCGATATTTGTATTATAAAATGGAAAGAAAATGAATACACAGGAAACCATTAATTATAATCGTATCGCCGAAGCTATAGATTATATCAAAGCTAATTTTAAGGATCAGCCAAATCTGGATGAGGTTGCAGAAAAAGTACATTTAAGTCCGTTTCACTTTCAAAGACTTTTTAGCGAATGGGCAGGAACGAGTCCGAAGAAGTTTTTACAATATACAAGCATCGAACACGCCAAAAAATTACTGAAAGAAAATCAGGCAACGATTTCTGAAACCGCTTTTGAAACTGGACTTTCAGGCACAAGCCGACTTCATGATTTATTTGTCAATATCGAAGGGATGACGCCAGCCGAATATAAAAACGGCGGTAAAAATCTCGAAATAAATTACAGTTTTGCCGAAAGTCCGTTTGGGAATATTATTGTTGCTTCAACTTCAAAAGGCGTTTGTTTTATGGCTTTCGCCGAAGATGAAATTAATGGATTTATGGCGCTGAAAGAAAAATTCACAAATGCTCAGTTTTCTAAAAAACTAGATTTATTGCAGCAAAATGCCTTATTTATTTTCCAAAACGACTGGAGCAAATTATCTGAAATTAAATTGCATTTAAAAGGAACCGATTTCCAATTGAAAGTCTGGGAAACTTTGCTAAAAATTCCGATGGGACAGCTTTCTACTTATGGTTCTATTGCACATCAAATTCAGAAACCAAATGCATCACGCGCCGTTGGCACAGCGATAGGAAGTAATCCAGTTGCATTTTTAATTCCGTGTCACCGTGTTATCCAATCATCGGGAACATTTGGCGGTTACATGTGGGGAAATACTCGAAAAACCGCTATTATTGGTTGGGAAGGCGCACAAATAAACCTATAGTTTTTTTTCTGCCACAAATTTCACAAATTTCACAAATTTTAAATCCGGATTGATAAAATTAATTCGTGTCCATTCGTGAAATTCGTGGCAAAAAACAATTTTCAATCTAAATTCTTTATGCAAAATATACAATCAAAAATTGCTTCTCAAAATTGGGAAAGCATTACCGAATCAATGCACGAAAATGGCTTTGCCATTATTCCAAATGTCTTGACTAATGAGCAATGTGAAGACTTAAAATTTGATTATGATAATCCCAATTTATATCGAAAAACAGTTGTCATGGAACGCTATCGATTTGGTTTGGGCGAATACAAATATTTCAATTATCCGCTTCCTGATTTGATTCAGAACATTAGAACTTCGATTTATCCTAAGTTGGCTCCAATTGCCAATGCATGGATGAAAGCGCTAAATATCAATACCGTTTTTCCGATAAATCATTCTGAATTATTACAGCAATGCCACGACAATAATCAGCTCAAAGCGACAGTTTTAATTTTAAAATATGGCAAAAGCGGATTCAATACTTTACATCAGGATTTGTATGGAGATGTTTATTTTCCAATTCAAATTGTTCTTTTCTTAAATGAACCTGACGAAGATTTTACGGGAGGAGAATTTGTTCTAACCCAACAAACGCCAAGAGCACAATCAAAAGCTATTGTTTTAAAACCAAAAAAGGGAGATATTTTGGTTTTCACAACCAATTTCAGACCAGTAAAAGGTACAAAAGGTTATTATCGCGTTAATATGAAACATGGTGTGAGTGAAGTGCATTCTGGTGAACGATATACTTTGGGAATTATTTTTCACGATGCTCTTTCGTGAATATTTTTTTTCGGCCACGACTCGAGCGATAGCGAACAGGCGAAGCAATTCACGAATTTTCTTTTAAAATCTTTGCGATTATTGATTCGAATTAATTCGAATAATATTAGATAAAGCATTTAAAAGAAAATTCGTGAATTCGTGGCTGAGAAAACAGCAAATATTAGACGCACTGCAGTGCGCCTCTACAGTATAAAAAACGGATATTTGTTATGATAAATCACAATAAAATTTTAGATTCAGATCTTCGAAATAAAATTAAAAATGGCGAAATTTGTTTCGGTGGCAACCAAAAATTAAAAATCTACGGAACTTTGAAATGTTCTTCTGGAAAAAGAATGAAACGTGAAAATCGGGTTTTCTTTTTTTCTGAAAATGAAGCCCGCAAAAATGGTTTCAGACCTTGTGGACATTGTATGAAAACCGAATATCAAAACTGGAAAAATGGACTTATTTAATCCGCAAACAGACGAAAACACCAATTTACTTCCGCAAGATGGAACTGTAAATTATTATGGAAAATTATTTTCTAGAGAAGAAGCCGATTTCTATCGTGATATTTTATTGAATACAATTGAATGGAAGAATGACGAAGCAATTATTTTCGGAAAATTAATTTTAACCAAAAGAAAAGTGGCGTGGTATGGCGAGAAAGAATTTGAATATACGTATTCAAATACGACAAAAAAAGCACTTCCGTGGACACCAGAATTATTAAAACTAAAAACCATTATTGAAGAAAAAACAGGAGAAACTTTTAATTCCTGTCTCCTTAATTTATACCATTCTGGCGAGGAAGGAATGGCTTGGCACAGCGACGGCGAAAAAGACTTAAAAAAGAACGGAGCAATTGGTTCTGTGAGTTTTGGTGCAGAACGCAAATTTGCTTTCAAACATAAAAAATCTAAGGAAACAGTTTCTTTAATCTTAGAACATGGAAGTTTATTGGTAATGAAAGATGAGACCCAAACACATTGGCTTCACCGTCTTCCGCCAACAAAAACTACTCAGAAACCTAGAGTGAATTTGACTTTTAGAACTATTGTCAGATAACGATTCAGAGACCTAACAGGTTTTAAAAACCTGTTAGGTCTGTTATCAAAGCTAATTTTACCAACCTTGATTTAGTCCGTTTTTTAAAACCTCATCGTATTTTTCTTTGTCAAAAGAATATAAGTTCGGCGCTTTGTGTGCCACATTATTTTTCTTTTCGTCTAGTTTATTCAGAATACCAATATTCGTTATTTTTCTAAGAAAATTTCTGCGGTCTAGTTTTTTATCCAAAATCGTTTCATACAATTTTTGAAGTTCCGGAATTGTAAATTTTTCAGGTAACAAATTAAATCCAATCGGCATTAAATTCAATTCGGCTCTCAGCGTATTTAAGGCTTTGTCTAAAATTTCTTGATGATCTAGAATAAGGTCTGGAACCTCTTTATGATCGATCCATTCTACTACTTCATTTCTGCCTGCTGGATTTGGAATAATTTTAGAAAAATCTACCAATGCATAATATCCAATTGTTACAAAACGACGCGTAAGCCATTTTGCCTTTTCTTCTTCAATTTGCAGATAGTCCAATATTTTTTTATCAAAATGCTGATGGTTTCGTTTTACTTTTCCGAAGGTCGCAAACTGCCTTAAAAAAACACCTTCAACACCAGTCCGGCTATTTAAAACTGTAATTGCTGCGGTATCAATATCTTCATCCACAGGAATAAAACCGCCGGGTAAAGACCATTTATCGGCACGTTCAACCTTTATCAATAATACTTTAAGCTGATTATCATGAAAACCAAAAATGACACAATCTATAGAAAGACCAGGCTGGTAATTTTCGCTGTTGTCTAAAATGTCTTTTAACATTCAAATAGTTATAAATTCTTACTTCAATACGATGCAATTTACTCCAAATTTATAAATCTGATTGTCGCTATAAAATTAGTCTTCAAAATTTAAAGAATCAAGAAGTGTAAAAATTACAATTTTTAACTAAAATTTAAAGTCAAATTTAAAAAAAATAATTACATTGCGTCATAATAACACATTAATGATTTTAATTGTTAAAATTTAAATCAAAATCAGAGAAAAATAATATAAGCTGTTCCATTTTTCTTCAAGTGAGCGTAGAAATTTAATTACAGAAGTTATGATTACCAATCCGTTAAAAAACATTAATCAAAAGATTAGAACCAAAATCTGGACGTCGTTTGGGTTTGTTTCTAAAACGTATCTTCTGGAAGCTTCTCTCAAATACAGCGAAGAGCAAGAACGAATTTTCAATGAAATGATTGTTGAAAAAGACGCCAAAAATAAAAAGGAAAAACAAGAAGCTTATGAAAAAGCCTTGTATGCTTCGTACAAAGGAATTGGCGCAATGGATTTTATACATACAGTCTTAAAATAATCCTTACACATTTTTTATATTTATAATGCAACCTCACTTCTTTTCAGTGAGGTTTTTTTTATCATAAATTTCACAATAGTAATAGAGTGAAATTGTTAAATATTATTTATTTTAGTCTTTTAAAGTAAGAATATACATATCGAAATTATAAATATGGAAAATATCATAGAATCAGAAAGTTATAAAATTCAAAAACCAGAACACTGGGCTTCAAAAATAGAAGACAATCAACTGATTGATTACATTCAGGAATCTGATTTTTCGAACAAACAAGTCGAGGAAGGACGCGACTTCTGCTACTTTTTAGATAAAATTTATTATACAAGTGACACTGAAAACAGTGAGTACGCTTGTGTTGCCTACACGCTAAATGAACCCGCAAATCTAGAAAGTGCTTCTGCAAAAGATGTAATTGTAGAAGAAAACGAAACGTATATCATTCACCGTATCAGCGTGCTAAGAGACGGCGTTTTAATTGATAAAATTCAAGATACAAAAATCAAAGTCCTTGATAATGAAAGCCAAAGTCAAGGCGGTATTTTGAGCAGCAGTAAAAAAGTTAATATTACGATTAAAGATTTACGTCTTTATGATATTCTAATTACCGAAGATTCTAGAATTAAAGTTTTTAGCGATCGTGATTTTCTTCGAAAAGAATTTTTGAAATATGTGTATGTAACTCCAAATACGTACTGGGCTTATGGAAATTATAAATTTACTTTTATTAATGACCGAAAAGAGACCATTGCTTACAAGAAAACATTTTTTAGAGATGAAAATAATAATGTTTTAGAAGCAGAAATTAATCATTTGAAAAAAGGCGAGAGATTTGTTATCGAAAAAGAAAATTATATCAACTCTTTTGACGAAAATAGAGAAATTGCTCCTTACATTGATTTTGCTACAGACCGCAACTGGACAGATTTGTCTAATTATATTTCTCCTCTTTATGAAGAAATCTACAACAAATCATCTTTAAAAGAATTTGCGCCGAAACTTGTAGAAAAATTAGATGCAATTGCTGATCAAGATGAACGTTTGCAATTTGCAATTGACTATGTTCAAAATCATGTTTATTATGTTTTTAATGCAGATGAAATGAATGGTCATAAGCCACAAGAACCTGCAGTTACGTATGAGAATAAACAAGGAGATTGTAAAGCTAAGTCGGTTTTATTGAAAGTAGTTTTAGATTATATCAATGTTGATTCTTCTGTGGTTTTAGTCAATTTTAATTCGGATCACTATATTTCTTATTATCTGCCTTCACTGTTAACTTTTAATCATGTGATCGTAAAAGTGAATTATAAAGATGAAACTTATTTTATAGATGCAACTGCCAGAGATGAATTTGGATTGATTGAAAATCGTGGTTTTATCTATTTCATGCATTACTTGGAAGTCAAACCAAATAAACAATTGGAGGTTAAAAAACCACACAGATTTCCTTATTACGGCATTAGTGAAAAAGTAGATTTAAGTGCTCAAAAGAATGTTGGTCAATTAAAATTGGTTAGTACTTACAAAGGAAATCGCGCCAATTACATGCGTAAATATTTTAAAAACACCAATAAAAGAGAAATAATCGACAGCTGGAATAATTTCTTATTTTATGCTTTGAATTATACAAATGACAGAAACGGAACAGATGTTAGAACTATTTTTAAAGATGCCGTTATTGAAATTGTAAGCGATGATAAAAAGCTGAATGAATTTACGATTCAATACAATTCAACAATCGAAAATCCGTATTTTACAGATCAGCAAAAGAATCGTTTCTTAATGTATTTTGATGCCAATCTGGTTAAAAATGGCGCTCGCGATTTTATGCATAATGACATTTCTTTCTGGCATAATTTTGATAATGAGAAATATGAAATTCATTTAACAACAGATCAAAAAATAGATACTGAAGAAAAATTTACCACTCAGGAAAGTACCATAAACAATCCATATTTTGATTATACGAGCCGTAAAAAAGTAACTAAAAATGGGGCTTCAATTTATATTGATTACAAACCATTGGTGAATATGGAAATTCCGAAGAAGGATTTTGAAGAATTTAGAAATGCGCATCACACAATTGCCGACAGTAATTACGGAATTGGAATTGATATTATTGAACAAGGACTTTTGAATATGCTGAAATACAGTTTCAAAAAACGTTTAAAATAATACATAAAAAAAACGGGACTTTTAAAAGTCCCGTTTTTTTTTAATTTCCTGCTAATTCAAAATCAGATCTTAATTTAATATCTGCAGATGAAGCACCAATCATTACTTCAAAATCTCCTGGTTCAGTTCCCCATTCTAATTTATTATTGTAGAAAGAAAGTTTTTCTTTGTCAATTGTAAACTCGATTGTTTTAGATTCTCCAGCATTTAATTTCACTTTTTGGAAATCTTTTAACTCTAAAACCGGTCTTACCACAGATCCAAATTTATCTTTCAAATACAACTGAACAACTTCTTCTCCAGCCACTTTTCCAGTATTTTTCAATTGAAAAGAAACTTTAATGGTTTC
>NZ_CAMLIX010000249.1 GCF_946479975.1 uncultured Flavobacterium sp. | reverse complement strand
CTTGCAAACGATCTCTTGTTTCACTGTCACCAAAAAGGAATGCAAATCTTTGATCGAACAAACATCTCGTCGATCAAGCATCAAAAAGGAAAGATTATTGCCACCACAGATTCTAAAAATACAATTACAGCAAGTCATATTATACACTGCACCGGCTACGAAAGCACAGAAACGTTAAACGAAAAAGTAGTCGATTTAAAAAGTACCTACGTCATTGCTTCTGAAAGTCAGCCTGATTTACCTGAAAATTTCAAGCATGCTATATTCTGGGACACTGCATCTCCTTACCATTACATAAGAACCACAGCCGACAACCGAATTATTATGGGTGGCGGAGACGAAGATTTTAAAGACACTACAAAACGCGACAAATTACTTCCTAAAAAGGAAAAATATCTTTTGAAACACTTCTTTAAACGATTTCCAGATTTAGATTTTAAGATTGATTATTCCTGGGCAGGAACTTTCGGAGAAACCAAAGACGGACTTCCCTATTTTGGAAAACCAAATTCAAGAAAAAACGAACACTATGTTTTAGGTTTCGGAGGCAACGGAATCACTTTCAGCGTTCTCGGCATGAATTCGATACTGGATTCTATTCACAACAAAAAAAATACAGATTTAGAATATTATCGATTTGGGAGATAGTTTTTTTTTAAGATACTAAGTTTCTAAGATGTTAAGGTGCTGAGTTTTTTCTCTTAGCAGGTTAGAAACTTAGTAGCTTAGAAGCTTAGTTTAGAAACTTTTTTATAAAAAAAACTAAGATTCTGACTTTGGAGCCTTTAAATTTTCATTTAAAACCTCAGCGAGTCAGAATCTTAGTGCTTAAGTATATATATCTTGCTTAATAGCTAGCGACATTATTTTTTATTATATGCTAAGTTGCTAAGATTCTAAGTTTAAAAACTAAGCAACTTGATCCTTTGAATCTCAGCGTTTACGCTGTAATAGCCAAAGAATTCAAATTAAACTTATATTCTTTTGGGCTGCAATTGAATTTTTGTTTGAATATTTTAGAGAAATAACTTCTGCTGGTAAAACCAATGCAATACACTATTTCAGAAATGTTTAAATCAGAAGTTCTAATTAAGATTTCTGCTTTAAGCACTCTCATATGTGTGATATAATCGTTTACTGTACGATTGTGAATCATTTTAAAGCCTTCCTGAAGTTTATTTGGAGACAAACCTGATCTTTTGCTCAATGATTTTATCGAAAAAGCCTCTTCTGGACTTGCTTTTATAAATTCTGAAAGTTCTTTGATCTCTTCCATTTCTCTTAAAGTCAAACCTGTTGATTCAGTTGCAAATGCATGCAGATCATCAGAATGTTGTTGAATTTCCATTGCAAGAATAATTCTCATAATGCCTTCTTTCAACAAATTACGAACAACACCAGTTTGTGTAATCGAATTAAGCTGCTCAATTTTTTCGGCAATCTGTAAATTATAAGAACCTATGTAAAAGAAATCCTGAACTAGATTGTTTTCAAAAAATGTATCTTTCACTTTTTGATTCAAAGATTGACTATTTGCTTTGGCATCAATTTGTGTACCTACGATAATTAAAGTCAGTTTTGTTTTCTTTCCTTTTTCAAAAAATAAAACATTATCCTGATTTTGTTTTGAAGTTACAATAGCCGTTTGAAAAGTCTTTAGCTTACGCTCTTCCCCATTCAGTCCAAAACTATGAGACAAATTCCCTTTTGAACAATAGGCAAAATAAATTGGTGATGATTTGACATTTAAAATATCTAAACGCACGTCTGTAGAAAATGTCATATCAAACTGTACATAAGAAATATTATCCATGAATGAAGATCCAATAATAGAACCCTCTGCAAAACTATTTTCTACTTCCAGCGTATATTCGTCTAAGTCAAAAGTCACTTTTCCACCAAAATTAGTATGAAGTTCTTCAAATATATTTTGAGTTTTTTCTGTATTTATAGTAACAATTTTCATAGCGCCTGGATTTAAATTCAACAATTTTTGAAACAGATTTTTGAGTGAATAATCTTTAAAATCTGAATGTCAAAGGTCGTCCAATCATCCGCCAAAAATGTTATATAATTTTTCCCTTTTGTTTTATAATTCCCTATAAATACTTATTTTAACATAAATTAAAATCGATTATATAGTATGAAAAGTTTTTCGTTTGCCCCAATAAGTTCATCAAAATCAAAAATCTTAATATTAGGAACAATGCCTGGGACAAAATCTTTGGAACTCAATCAATATTACGGACACAATCAAAATAACTTTTGGAAGTTCGTGTTTACCATTCTCGACGAAGAATTTTCACAAGATTATGAATCCAGAAAAAATCTACTCCTTAAAAATAATATTGCCCTTTGGGATGTCTTACAATTCTGCGATCGTGTAGGAAGTTTGGACAGCGCCATTAAAAACGAAATTGCCAATGATTTTGAAAGTTTTTTAAAAAATCATCCTCATATAGATGTTATTATTTTTAACGGACAGAAAGCAGCGGCGTTTTTCAAAAAATATGTCCACTTAAATAAAGACTATCAAAAATTCACGTTTCCGTCAACCAGTCCCGCCAATGCCAGCAAGACTTTTCAGAATAAATTAGAGGAATGGAAGGTCATTAAAACGCTCCTACAGTAGATATAGATTTATAGAATTAAATTGCAAATATTGGAATCATGTAACTTTTTTCGATTAAAGTATAACAATTATCATGCAGTCTCAAAGTAATTTTACATCAAAGAAAAGTAAGCCATAGTAATGATATGATGAACGAATGGGAAGGCTTAATTCTTATTAAAATTACTTAGCAAACCGTAAAAGGTTTAGTTTATAAAGAGAACATTGGTTATGTTAGTTTATTTTTGGGAAAAAGCTGCTCTATAATTTTTTATAGAGCAGCTTTGTTTTTTAGAGTACCTTTAAAAGAAAAAACATGAAGATTCAGACCTATAAAAATCACATAAGGTTTTACAAACCACACCATTTTATATATTATCCTGTTTTAATTTTGTTCTTGAGCAGCAGTATATATTTGAGTATTACTACCGAAGATCACTTAATCTGGGCCTTTATAAGCGTAGTTTTTATATTTCTATTTGCCTTAGCTTTTATGCTTCGCCAGCATTATGCCCTAATTCTTCAAAATCGAATTGTACGCTTAGAAATGCGCTATCGTTATTATACCTTAACTGGTAAACGTTTTGAAGATTTAGAATACAAACTCACAGACGATCAAATATTTGCCTTAAGATTTGCTCCAGACAGTGAACTGGTTTCTCTTCTTGAAAATGCCTTAAAAAACAGTTTAAGCGGCGATGAAATTAAAAAAGCCATCGTACACTGGAAGGCAGATTATCATAGGGTTTAGAGGAAGGTTCTGAGGTGCTAAGGTGCTGAGATTCCGTAGAGACGCACAGCTGTGCGTTTTACACAAAGAATATCTCTACAGAAATTTGGAATTTAATTAGGTTATAGAAATCCATATCTTCAAAATCAATCGACAAAGATCTTCCGTAGAGACGCACAGCTGTGCGTCTCACACAAAGATATTCATAATGTTTTTGTTTTTTAATGAATTTTCAATCTGACGTTAGATGCATTGTGCATCTATACAGATCCTTACTTTGTCAAATCAAAACCTTCTTTGACAATTTCACTTTCTACCTTATCAATTAATTTATTCGTTTTCCCCGTTAATCTTTCTTTTTTCCAATCGCCTTTGGCATATAAAACCAAAGTAATCAAAGCTGTTAAAACTGTCGAAATAGGAAAAGCCCACCAAATTCCAATTTTCCCCAGCGAAGTATTATGTGATAAAATAAATGCCAGCGGAAACTGCAAAACCCATTGTGAAACCAAAGTCAGAATCATGGGTAATTTTGTATTTCCTACGGCACGAAAAACGCCCATTAAACAAAGTTGTAATCCTAAGAATCCCCAAGAAAGACAAGTAATTCTAAGAAACTCTGTTCCGCCTTTGATAACTGCTTGATCATTTGGAACGAAAAAAGCAATTAAATAAGGAGCCAGAAAAAAGGCTAGAATTCCAAGTCCTGTCAATAATCCGAAACCTAAATATCCTCCTAGTTTTGCAATTTTTACGGCGCGTTCCATATTTCCAGCACCAATATTTTGTCCGACCAAAGTGGCAATTGCCATTGATAATCCCAAAGCTGGAATCAAAATCAGCTGAATCAAATTGGAACCTGCACCGTAAGAAGCTACAGTCAAGGTTCCAAAACGCACAATCAAAAACGTGATTGCCATCATTCCCAACGCGCGCATAGATTGTTCAATTGAAGAAGGAAATCCGATTTCGAAAGCTCTTTTTATATGTTTATAATCTGGTTTAAAATCTGAAATACGAAGATGAATACCGTGTTTTCCTCGGAACAAAATAGCAAAACCAATGATAATTGCCAGAAGCTGTGTAAACAAAGTTGCCAACGCAGCGCCTTTTACACCCATTGCGGGAATAAAGTTCCATCCATAAATAAACAACGGATCCAAGGCAAAATTCAGAATAACAGTTCCCAAAACAATATATACGGGCAAAGTCACGCGTCCTACTCCACGCATAATCGATTGGAAAATCATAAATCCGAAGCTAAAAACCAAACCAATAAAAGCAACTCTCATAAATCCTAAAGCATCCACATAAACCGTTGGCGTGACTTTTAAGAGATATAAAAAATACGGACTCAAAATATAACCAATAATCGATAAGACCACAGAAACGATAATTACCATCGACAAAGTCTGCGCCGCCACATGATTGACCATTTGCTGATTTCCTGCGCCAAAATATTGTGCAATCAAAATAGAACCTGCAATGGCAAGTCCAGTTCCTAAAGCAATCGTTAAAAATATTACCGGCGTACTTATTGAAACTGCGGCTACAGCGTCGCCACCCAATCGTCCAACCCAAAAAGCATCAACTAATTGATAGGCGGCTTGCAATAAATTGGCGATCATAATAGGAACTGCCAGTTTTAATAAGGAAGAAAGAATGGGGCCTTCTAATAATTCGTTTTTTTTCATTTATTCAAATAATTAAAAATTAAGTGACATATCAACTTTTTTAGTTTAAAAAAAATTATAGTTTTTCTAATTTATCTGCATAGGATTTTACAATTTCTAAAGCTTCGATTCTTTCTTTTGGAGAAAAAACAGACATTACCTCATCTTCCGCTTTTTTCATAAGTGCACGAATTTCTTTTGCCATTATAAAACCTTCTTCCGTCAGACTTACTATATTTTTTCGTTTATCGATTTTATCTTTTACAACCTCAAGCAAATTCTTTTTTTCCAAAGCTGTAATACTTCTCAGTATTGACGATTTATCGCGCATTGTTTTATCCGACAATTCTCTTTGAGAAAGACCTTGGTGACGCAAAATCATCAATAATGGCAATTGTTCTAACTGCAATGTAATTCCTGCCTCTGTCATCAATGCGTTCGTTCTTCTGAAAATTGCCCGTTTCATACGATGAATCTGAAAAAAGAAACTGTCTGCTATTTCTTCTTTCAAAAGGTTTGAGTGATTGTCTTTTGTGGCATCCATAAAACAAATTTACAAAAAAGGATGACATGTCAACTAATTTTTTAGCAGATTTTTATTTTACTGGTAATCAATAGTTTTACAAAATAAATTCAATTCAAAAATAAAATTTGAAAGATAATTTTTACTAACTTTAATCTTAAATATTACCTAATCAAATCTAAAAACTAATCTGATGAAAAAATTCTTGTTTTTTTTGGTAATGACACTTTTTTACATTCCAGTAAATGCGCAGACATTTGCAGAGAATACTTCAATTGAAAATTTAACTACTATTAAATCCGAAAGTGAAAATTTTCAGGATAATTATGCCGATGATCTTCCGTGGCATGCCAGAAGGTTTAAAGTTTCTGCAGGCGCTTTTTTTCCTGTCAATAATACACAAGTGCAAGTAGGAACAAATAACGGAAGTGCTGGAACAGAGATTGATTTAGAAGATGATTTAGGATTTAAGAAATCAAGTTCGTCTTTTATGGCAAATTTTGAATGGCGCATTTCACGCCGATCCAGATTAGGCAGCGAATATTTTATTTTAAATAGAGGTGCTTCAAAAACACTACAAAGACAAATTGAATTTAAAGATGAAACGTATGAGATAAATACTCGTGTTTCTTCATTTTTTGATGTTCAAATTGCACGAATTTATTATGGATATGCTTTTCTTTCAAAGCCAAAATTTGAAGCTGGATTACTAATTGGTGCTCACGTACTTTTTGGAGATGTGGGAATTCGGGCAGAAGCGAATCAAGCAAGTACCGAATATAGAAATAATTTTGCTTTTACAGCACCGCTGCCAGATGTTGGAATCTGGGGCGAATTTGTTTTAGGAAAAAGATTTGGTCTATATGCAAATGCCAATTATTTATCGGCAAAAGTCGATAACATAAGCGGTAGAATCATAAGCTACAATATATCTCTTTTGTACAATGTGTATGAAAATTTTAGCTTGACAGCAGGTTATACTGGTTTAAATTTCAGAATTGAAGATTATAAAGAACGTGTAAATGGTTTTCTAAAATGGGGCTACAACGGCCCAAGTATAACGGCAACGTATACTTTTGGAAATCATGTGAAGCTTTATAAGCATTGAGTTTATTAGCTTCTAAGGTGCTAAGGTTCTAAGATGCTAAGGTTTATCTGCTGAATTATTTTAACGCAAAGAGCGCGAAGGTTACGCAAAGTGCGCTAAGTTTTCTTTTAGAGTTATTAAAATGAAAAGTTCGCAACGCTTTGTGTTTACTTAGCTTTGTGAACTTTGTGTTTTATTTAGTTCAG
>NZ_CAMLIX010000248.1 GCF_946479975.1 uncultured Flavobacterium sp. | reverse complement strand
ACTTAAACAGAAATCTAAATCCTAAACCTGAATTTTCTTCTTTATCGAAATCAGATTCAAAAAAGTTAGGAGTTGCTTCTATCAATAATGCAATACCTTCTTTTGTGGTGTCACTGGCATTGTTTCCAATCCAAAATTTGACAAATTCTTCTTTATTGTATTCTAAAAGTCCGAAAGCAGGATCTGAAATATAATATTTCCCTTTTTTTATTTTATAAAGAACCACATAATGATCTTTGTTCCAATGGAGAATACAAGGCAGAGGCGCCTCCTCGATTCTTTGTACAGATAATTTTACGCCTAAAGTTCTAAAGCCAATTTTTTCTGCAGCATCACTTAAAAAAAGCAGATTACTTCCTTCACGAGTTGTTTCAGCAAAATCTCTTAACTCCTGAATATTGATTGTTTTACCGTAATGTTTAGCTATAATTTTTAAACACGTCGGGCCACAATCTTTATGATCGGCTTGTCTGTAATGCGCGAATTTTTTCAATTCTTATTTGTTTTTGTTTACTGGGAATGTAAATTCTTGGTTCTGCTAATGTAATATTTATCGGGCACTTTAAAAACTTTTTGATTTGAATGTTTTTCTCAAACCACAATAAATCATACATTTTTCTTTCGAATTGTTTCTTGTAATTAAATATAAATCAGTTCTTATCTATTTTACTATTAGTTTTTCTGGAATCCTGAAATTGGAACCATAATTTGTCTATCATAAATATCAAAGTTCTTTTTAATCTTGTAAGTATCAATCATTAGTTTTTCCAGCTGTTCAGGTCGAATGTTTTTTTGAATAACTTCTCCTTTGTTGTTAAGCAAATAATTGGTAGGGAATGAGAATATTTTTTCTTTAGAGGCATAAACCGCATTTTCATCCAAATAATTCTTCCAAGGTATTTTCTTTTCAATTATCCTTTTCTGCCAATATGGTTCTACATTTTCAGTTTTATCAGTTGAAATTCCTATTATATTCAATCCACTCGAATTATATCTTTGATACAAATCGATCCACATTGGCATTTCTTCCAGGCAAGGACGACAACGGCTAAACCAAAAATCTATTAAAGTATATTCTGCTTCGGGTATTTCAAGCGTTTCAGGCTTTAATTCAGTATTTTTCAAGGCAATTTCAGGAAATTTAAAGTTTCTTTTTATTGTTATGTTTGAAAACTCCTCAATTATTTTTTTCCAAAGAATTTCATTTTTTATTTTTTGAGAAAAAGACTGTAAACTTTTTTCATAAAGTTCTGTATATCCTTCGCTGTTAAATCTTCCTATTAAAAACCATAGCGCCACATACGAATCTGGATATTGTTTAATATAATTATAAAGACGTTCATCTAAGCTTTGATCAAAATTGTAAAAATGAAAATTTGCCTTTTTGTCTTTAAAAACATAAGGGATGAATCGATTTAAAAACTCTTTATTAGTTACACCGTCCGATTTCTTTATTCTCAAGTCAGAATCAAAAGATATTTCGGTCGTAGCATTATCCACAAAGAAACAATCAAGCCTAATTTTACCAGTTTCTCTGTCACTATCTAGAGCCACTACATACATTTGAGGATAATCTGGGCTAAATTTCAAATAAAACTCATTTTGAGTAATTTTAGCCTTTAATACTTCAATGTTATACGACTTTTCATTAAAAAATAATCCTGGAATAAATGCAATTGAATCATTAATTTTTTCTTTTGCAACAACTTTTCCATGAAGAAGTTTCGATTCTTGAGCATAAATCGAACTACAAATTAATAAGGTAATTAGAACTGTTTTTTTTAACATCTTTTGACAATTAAATAATTTCACAAAATATTACATTTAAATTCACAATAGAAACTGCAATATCGTAAAAATTAGGATTAATATTACAAAATATTTAGGTCTGAGATTTATTTCTGTGAGATATTAAAATAAAAACATTCTATAAAAAAAACAGAGAAGACATTAATCTTCTCTGTTTTGGGTATTTATAAACAAATTAACAGTAACACAATTTCTTTAGGACATGGCCGCGGTTTTACCCTAACCAATTAAAATTAAACACAGCGGCCAACTCCTAAGAATCCCAGCATCAATCATCAATACCGAGAAAATGCTCAATGTTCCACGATCGAGCGCCCATACATTCAAAAAAAACATGACTAAATTCTAAATAAGGCTATATCGTATTACTTTTAAAAAAGTTAAAAATCAACAACAAAGACGACTTGTATTACAAATACCAGATGTTGTATTTATTGGACAACTTTCGCCTGATGGTATTATTATGCATCCCGCTTCTAAAGCATAAATCCAGCATTTAGGAATTCCTCCTGTCATTGCTTTCTGCTCATTTCTAGTTATAGTACGAGCATCATTAAGATTTAAAAGTTTCTTCAGCATATCAATACAATTTTTATAGTAACAGAGCTTATAATGTCTCTGTTACTAGATAAAAATTAAAATTAGCAAGCATAATATTTTTCAGCAACAGCTTTGTCACAATTTAGTTCTGCAGTATACTCCGCACCTAAAATGTCCTTTTGCTCTTTTTTTGTCAGCTTTTTAGTTTCCTTACTTTTTAAAATCTTTTCTAACATAATTGGTTATTTACGTTTTTTGGTAAACCTCAAATTTTCAAATCTGAGGTTTTTAGTTTTTAGTCTTAACAGCTTCCAACATAACTATTTGGTACGCAGCTCCAATATCCCGGAACCGTTCCAAATTCTGTACATCGTTTAGCCTTGAATCCTTCCTCACAAATAGGAGCGTTTCCTCCATTTATTGTTTTTTGCTCATTTGCAGTTAATTCTACTGCACCTTTCAATTTCAATATATTCTTTAACATAACGCAGGTATTTTGGGGTTACTATTTCTTTAGTTTTATGCTATTCTTTCTAAAACTTGAACTTCATCTACAAAATCATTCAAGAAATATTTCAATTCGTTTAGTTCATATTCATTTGGAAACAATCTCTCATTTACAATTTTAATTGGTGTATAATTAAAGTTATTCATTGAACACCAATCGTATTGTTTTTGAATTTCCTGGCTAATCATCATGCTGATAGAATCAACATGCCATTTTTTAAGCCATTTTTTATATGCCATTCTTTTAATGTACCAATCTGAAATTGCTTCAACAGTTTGCCCAGGATTTGTTCTATTAATTGTTAATAATCTTTCGACAACTGCTTTATAAGGGTTATCGTTATTTTCTGGATTAATATTAAAAAGAATGTTCAAGAATATTTTATCTGGATATTTCAACACTAAATCAAAAGCTTCATGAAATGTCTTGTAGCAATGTCCGCAGCTTGGACTAAGTATAATAGATAGTTTTACTGCTGCATTTTTGTTTCCAAAAGTCAATCCTCTTAAATCTTCAAATCCTTTTGTATATTTTACTTTTTTAGATAAGAAGTTCAGCAGGGAATAATTTCTTTTAAACTTTTTAAGCTCTTTTAATGAGTTTTCATTTTCAAGCAGATTTTTGATCATCACTTTCACTGCTGCCCAAATCGGAATTAAAAGCAATAGAGAAAACACATATGGAAAAATGCTTTGTAAACTAAAACTTAAAGTGAAAAGATCTGATGAAAACCATGCGATGCTTTGAACTAAAATTATAAATGATACTGCTAAACACATTACGCACCATTTTTGAATTTCAAATTTCTGAATCCAAATAGAACAAACTACTACTGGAATTGCCAATAAACTTAAAAATCCAACAAATATCGCTGAGCTTAATGGCTGTATCAAAATTGCAATTATACTTGAGCTGAAGAAAAGCAATGGCAGATCTGAAAAGCTTAACCATCTATTGGCGATATCATCGTTGAAACTTATTACAGAATGACAGGAAGAGTTAGAACTTAAATTACAAAATTTTGAAATCACTGTATTTTTAACACCCCATTTTTGCTGTACAATAAATATGCTTACAATTAAACCTAATATTGAAGTCACTAAAAAAGCAGTGCTGAATAAATTAAATCCATTGTAGAAAAAAGATAGTCCTGTAACAAGTACCAAAGGCAGAAAATATTTTAACCAATTGTACTCTACTTTAAAGTTCTCTCTTGCAACTACATTGTTTGGTTCGATTGCGACAATTACGCCATTCCAATCTAGAAGAAAGTTATCATAAGATAATTTTTGATTTCCTTTTTTCAATGTTGAAATTCGAACCCCATTTTTAATTTTTTCGACCAAAGTCAATTCTTCTTTAAAATAGGCCAAAAAATTTGCTGGTAAATCTACAATCTGTTCTTTCGAAACTCTTACCGCTGCGTTCTCAACAGAAAGCAAATCGAACGAATCTGTAATAGCAAATAAGCTCGGATAATTTGGATGAGACAAAAACAGATCCTTGAACTCATTTTTTATGTCTGAGTACTTGTTGATTTGTAGAAATTTTTGGACCAGTTTTAACATCAGTTTCGATTGATTTTAAATCATAATTACACTGCAAAGATTGGGGTTTTTATTGATAAAAATCGCATGTGTATATACATTTTATTAATTATACCACATACAATTTATAAATTATACCAAGCATACTTAAACACATATAATACTGTAAAACAGATTATTATACGTATTATTTTTGTGTAAAAAATTCAGAAAGCTAATTTTCGATTAACGGCTGTAGTTTTTCTCTAGTTTTGGAATAGCAATAATTTAAACATCTCAAAACATGAAAAATAGGGCATAAAAACAATATGATTTTGAATAAAAAAATCATAAAAAATTAGGTCTAAATCAGGAAAAAATATCCTAAAATTTCCCCTACCTCTGATCGGGACACCTCTTAAAAAGACATAAAAAAGCTATTTAAAAAACAGCTATTAATCTTACAAATAAAGTTACTTTTTACTGTCTTTTTTCAAAAAAAAAAACTAAAAAAGTTTACTGTAATCCAAAATTTGCGGTGTATTTATCGCTCAGAAAATAATTGTATTAAGAAATACTTGAAAGATTTATCGTGTTAAATACATACGATTTTAAAAACTTAGAAAATAAAAATTAATATCAAAACATAAAAATTAAAGTCATGAAAACTAAAAAATTCACATTCACAGATTTCGAATTAGACACCATTTCTAATCAAGAATTAAAAACAATCAAAGGAGGTCTAGACACAACGCCGCCACCTACAGAAGAAGTAGATCCTAAAAAAAATCCAGGCGGAGGAAACAATTAATTCTATTTAAAAATAAAAAGTAATCCTAATAACTTAAAAATTTAAAGTCATGAAAACTAAAACATTCTCAGATTTCCAAATAGATATCATTTCTAGTAAAGAATTACAAACTATTAAAGGCGGCGATACAAACACACCACCAGAAGAGACCGTTGATCCTAAGAAAAGTGCAGGCGGAGGAAATAACTAGTTCCAATTAAAATTAAAAGAAGCTTATCCAAATAATTTAAAAAATTAAAGTCATGAAAAATACATTCAAAGATTTCGAAATAGATACCATTTCTAATAAAGAATTAAAAACAATTAAAGGCGGCGATACAGACACACCACCTGAAGAGACTGTCGATCCTAAGAAAAGTGCAGGCGGAGGAAATAATTAATTCCAATTAAAAGAAGCTAATCTAAATAATTTAAAAACTTACAACTATGAAAACTATATTCACATTCAAAGATTTCGAATTAGAGACAATTTCTAGAAAACAACAACAAACAATCAAAGGCGGAGAAGATACAACGCCACCAGTTGATCCTGTTGATCCTAAAAAAAGTGCAGGTGGTGGAAATAATTAATCGTAATTCTCCTTATATATTATTCGCAAATTGAGCTGGCGAAACTCCAGTTCTTTTGCGAAATGATTTTGCAAAAGAGACCGCATTTTTAAACCCAACACTTTCTGCAATAGCCTGAGTAGAATATTTTCTATATAAATGATTCGTAATCATTTGATTAATAACATAATTTATTTTCAGTTCGTTAGAATATTCCCCAAAAGATTTTCCAAATCTCTTATTAACTACATACGACAAATAGGTGGTATTGGTTTTTATCTTTTTAGCAACATATGAAAGTGTAAAGTCTGCGTTGAGATATTCTAATTTCTCTTCAAGAGCCAGCAATTTTTCTACAATTTTATTTTCTTTTGCTTCATCTATACTCAGATTCGCATTTTCTTTCTTGAGCTGTATTTCTTCTTCTTCTGCGACTTCAAAAACAGGATCTATAATGGCCGCTTTTTCAATTTCTTTTTTCTCCAGATTGGCTTTAAACTCTTCTATTAAAGCATTCATTTTCTTTTGAGCCTTATTTTTATCCCGAATATTTTTAATCAAGAAAAATACAATTCCGACAACAAGAATTACGTAAAATACTTTTAGTGCTTTGTTCCAAAAAACTTCATATTTATACTTTTCCTGAAGCACAAGCATTTCTTCACTTAGGTTGGCTGTACCTAATTTGTAATTTACTTCTAATGCTTCCTCTCTCATTTTTCCTTCATACTTTTCATATGAATCTAAATATAATTTGGAATGCTTATAGGCCAGCTCGGGCTCATTTTTTATACTATATATTTTAGCCTGAATATAGTTGGACTTAAAATAACTGTTATCAATTGTTTTGTTTTTGGTACTAATAGAATCTACCTTTTTTAAGCAAAGAAGCGCTCTATCGTATTTTTGAAGTGTAAAATAAAGATCTCCTAAATTAAAGTTGGCAATTTGAAAGAGATAATCATTATTGGTTTGCTTTGCATAAAAAGAGATATCATAATAAATCTTTTCTGCGTTACTAAAATCTTTCTGAAACAAATAAATATTTCCAAGGCTTAATTTAGAATTGATTTTATTGTCTTCAAATTGTTCTGAGTATGATATGGCTTTCTTATAAAAAAATTCTGCAGAGTCTAA